>DUGU01000216.1 GCA_013331215.1 Methanoregulaceae archaeon | reverse complement strand
TCAAACCTCATGCCAGTTTGGACTATAAGGTGCCCGAAACGGTCTTCGTTGAACGATTGCCCCCGGAACGGATCTTCGGGTACGCACAGAGGTGGTTGTGTGAGTGAAATGAATTCGAGACTCTACACTACGCTGAGGGCATGCAAACCATTTTATACGGAAACGCTCTCTAGAAACGCTTATGGGAATGATGTATCATCACAAGCACAGCTCGCCCATGGGGATGGTGGGGCTCATCGTTGCGATGATCGGCCTGCTCGTCTTCGCAGCGCTCATCTACGAACTCATGATGAACAAGTCCTGGATCGTCCAGCACATCCCGCCCGAGGTCAAGCAGGCGATGCCCGAGTCCATGGCGAAGGCTCTCGAATAGACCTGATCGCGCACGAACACCGGGGCGGAAACAGCCCCGGGCCACCGTTTCTCAGGCTGCGCCGTATTCGCGGCCGGCCTTATAATTGACATTCCTGTCCCCGAGCTGCCGGAAACCCTGTCGATCCCGGATCCGGCCACCTCGGGATTGACGATAACAAATAAGAGCTTTTATTCTTCGTTCGTGCTATAGTGTTCATAACGAGGTCCAATAGTGACCGATTGTCCCAACTGCGGTACCGAGGTACGTCCCGAGTGGTCGCTCTGCCCCCATTGCAAGGTCAATATGCGGAGCTACTCGGGACCACCCGGGGGGTTCGTGCAGCCACAGGCGCCGATCCGGGCTGCCCCGGCTCGGGCCGCATCGGCCCCGGCGGCTGCTGTGCCGGCCGCTCCGGCACCCGCCGAGGCAGCGATGGCCGCCGTTTGCCCGCACTGCGGCGCCGGTCTGCCATCGCCGGATGCACAGTACTGCCCTCAGTGCGGGGATCCGGTCTCGGAGACGTCGCCGACGGCCCGCGTACGGCGTCTCCTCTCGAACCAGTACCTCATCGGAGCGCTGGCCATCGTCTTCGTCCTGCTCCTCGTCGGCATTGTGCTGGCGGGCCAGGGTCAGGTGGGCGTTGCCGGATCCCAGGCACAGTCGGTCAACGTCGGCGGGCTCCCCTCTCCGACGGTGACGGCGGTCGTGATCCGGAACACGTCTTCCCCGACTGCCGCAATAGCAGGGTTGAGCACGGGTCCGCGGGCCGCGAACGCGTCGGGGAACGTTACTCCGCATGTGAACGAGACCGTGGCTGTCGTCAAGACCCTTGATCGCTATATCCAGAACGCCGGTGGTGACCCGGGCAACCAGCTACGGACGCCGGCCCTCCCGACGCCCCCAGCGCCAGTCCCGACCAGCGCGTCCGGGCGTATCGGCAACCTCTCCTGGTCCGGCGAGGGCACCTACGTGACGGAGCCGTTCGCGCTCGATGCCGGGACGATCCAGGTGGAGATGACCGCGGGGGTGCTCACCATGGCCCAGGTCCGGGATACGGCGGGCACCGCGATCGGGATCGCCACCGCGGGCCCGCAGCCCGCCAACACCGCGATCCGGGTGACGGTCCCCGGGACATATCGGCTCGAGGTCTGGCCGTTCGGCTCCGGGCCATGGAGTGTCACGCTCTCGTACGCCCTGAGTCCCACCGCGGCACCGACCCTTGCTCCAGCGACGGTCACGACGACGGCCCCGCTCACGAACGTTACGTCGGCGGTCCCGACAACGGGGGCGGAGACGCTCGCGCCGACCACGCTCGAGACCCCGACCACGGCAACGACGGAGGTGCCGACGACCACGCCTACCCCTGCTCCGACACCGACGCCGACGCAGCCGCCCCGGACCTTCTCGGGCAACGGGACCGCCGCAACGCCGTTCTTCGATTTGAACGAGGGTCTGGCCGTCTTCAGCTACTCCACCACGGCCACGGGAGCATTCTCGGTCACGCTGCTCAACTCGGAAGGTACGGTGACGGATTCGATCGCCGATGCGACGGGTCCGATCTCGGGCTCGAAGGCGATCGCGCTGCCGGCGACCGGTCCGTACCTCATGAACGTGGCGGCGACGGGGCCTTGGGAGGTCTCGATCGCCTGACGGCGACGGAACGGACCGCAGGTGCGGAGGCGCGGACGATGGACGCCGAAACGGCGAGGGTCGTGACCTCGTTTGACGACTGCGGGTTTGCCCGGACACTCGGGCTGCGGGTGATCGCGGTCGAGGACGGCGCGGTCACCGTTGCGATGGATGGCGAAGGGACCTTCAACCGAAGCGGTGCGGTGCACGGCGGAGCGATCTTCGCGCTCGCCGACCATGCCTTCGGCTGCGCGGCAAACCTCGCAGGCCATGAGGTGACGCTCGCAGCAGAGATCAGCTACCTCTCGCCTGCGACCGGTCCGCTCACGGCCACGGCGCGCCGGGCGGCGGTGACGCCGACGGTCTCGCTCTACCGCGTCGAGGTTCGCCAGGGCGACCGGTTGATCGCACTCTTCTCGGGCCACGGCTTCAGACTCGGGGAAGGTTCCCGGGGCCTCCTTAACCTCCCTGAAGACAAACCTGATTGTGATGGGTGAAACCACTATCCGCCCGGCCTGTCGAGAGGACTGCCCACGCCTGCTCGAGCTCGTCCATGAACTCGCCGCGTTCGAACGTGCCCCCGAAGCGGTCACGGTGACGCTCCCCCAATTCGAGGAGGCCGGGTTCGGCCCCTGCCCGGTGTGGCAGGCGGTCGTGGCCGAGGACGCGGGCACCGTCGTCGGCTTCGCGCTCTGGTACGTCCGGTTCTCGACCTGGACGGGCTGCCGGCTCTACCTCGAGGACATCGTCGTGACTGCATCGCGACGTGGAGAGGGGATCGGGCACCGGCTCTTCGGGGCCGCGCTTGCCGAGGCTCGCGCCCGTGGATACGTCGGGATGACCTGGCAGATGCTCGACTGGAACGATGCGGCGCGCCGGTTCTACGACCGGTTCGGTCCGCGGTACGACGACGAGTGGGTCAACTGCCATATCGATCTCTGATGCCGCGGTGATCGCGGCAGGGAGGCCGGACCCCGATTGCGATGACCCCGTGGGCCGGGCGGATCGTGCGGTGTCCTAGAAAGTATAAATCTTATTAAACCCCCGTATGGCTCGGTGAATTCAATGCCGAACAAAGACAGAGACACGAAGAAGAGCGCTTCGTACTCGGAGACGGGGAGCCCCACCGCCAAAGGTGATACGGCTTCGAAGACATCCTCCGACACCCGGAAGAAGTCGGAGTCGCGTTCGGACTCCGGTTCGAGCTCGCACAAGCGGTGATACTGCACCGGAACGAAGACCATTATGCCCGGGCCGCCCGTACGACGGCCCGGTGTTCTCTCCTCCCGATACTTCTCGCCTTCTCAACCGACATCGCCCCGTCGGTCACGGTACATCGATCCGTGGAAGGGTATCCATTTTTGGGTTGGATTCGAAAAAGAGGTTCATATTCCCAACTTTCCACCCCCGGTTGTTGTGTTTACAGCTTGAAATCATACTCAATAGTACAAACTTCTTTAACTGGCGGCTGATAAGAAAAAATCCAACGGAGATTCATCAAACGAGAGATCTCCCATCGTTGACTCGCACGTTGCGCAGGACCTGCGGGAGGCCCACGGCACCCGGGCCCAGCGTCAGAGCGGACCATGAGACCTTCATCCGGGTCGCACGTTCGGCCGAATCGGTCAATTCCTCGACCACCATGATCGCCGGATGACCGACCTGATTGACATCCCCCTTTGCAGAGGTGGGGCCATATATACCATCAACAAGACGAGAGTGCTCGATCCTGACCGGCATATCCGGAAGATGTGGTAGTGTCTCAGAAGTGCTGTAATTGTCCCGGACCCTGTCTCCGTAGTTGAT
>DUGU01000148.1 GCA_013331215.1 Methanoregulaceae archaeon | reverse complement strand
TTCGACCTGATCTTCATCCTGGCCGACAAGCCCGACCACGCCCGCGACAACGCGATCGCCGAGCACATCCTCAAGGCGCACGGGGTCGGGGAGCTGATCGCCCAGCACGCGCGCGACCCGATCGACGGGGTCGACGACGAGTACATCCAGCGCGAGCTCGCCCCCGTGACCCCCGAGATCGAGCCGGCCATGCTCCGGAAGTACGTCGCGTACGCGAAGCGGACCTGCTTCCCGATCCTCTCGCTCGAGGCGAAGGACGTGCTGGTCGGGTACTACATGCGCCTGCGCGACCTGGCCGACTCGAACAAGCCCGTGCCGGTCACTGCCCGGCAGCTCGAGGCCCTCGTCCGGCTGGCCGAGGCCTCGGCCCGGGTCCGGCTCGCGAAGACGATCACGGCGGACGACGCCGAGCGAGTGGTCCGGATCGTCGACACCTGCCTCCGCCAGGTCGCGTACGACCCCAAGACCGGGACCTTCGACATCGACAAGGTCGCGACCGGGATCTCGAAGGGGAAGCGCGACCTCATCCGCGCCATCAAGGAGGCGATCCGCGAGAACGCCGATGTCTCGGGCCGGGCGCAGATCGCGCAGATCGTGGACGTGCTGACCCAGCAGGGCTTCGGCCGCGAGGACGTCCGGAAGCAGATCGACAACTTCCTCCGCTCGGGCGAGGCGATGGAGCCGAAGAACGGCGTCATCAAGCTGATCTGACCGGCCGGTTTCGCGAGGCCGTGTCCCGGCTCGCCGAACCGCTCCCCGTCAAGCGGCCGGTCCGCGACGACGGGCAGGACGACCCGCGCCGGGGCGGGGCGACGGATCGCCCTCCCGCCGACCCGTTCCGCCGGTGAACGCGTCAGGACTGCTGCTCGGTCGATTTCGCCATGGGCAGAGGCCGGAACCAGCCCTGCGGGTCGGCATGCCGGAACGCCGGCCGGATAAAGCTGTTGTACACGGTCAGAACCGCCGTCCTGATATCGGCGGGGTGCCGGAACAGGCGTCCGGGCCGCAGGTAGAACCGCAGGTATGCCTTCACCAGAGTGCGGAAGACCTGCTTCGACGTCAGCCCGAAGGGCTCGTACCGGACGACCGGGTTGAGGACCGTGTAGCGATCCCAGTCCGTCGTCGTGAGAAGGCCCCTCTCTTTCAGCTCGTTGAAGATCGGCGTCCCCGGGTAGGGCGTGAGAATGGTAAACTGCGCATAGTCGGCGTCGAGACGCGTCGCAAAACGGATCGTGAGGTCCATGTCTTCGGCCGTCTCCCCCGGGTACCCGAGGATGAACGAGGTGATTACGCCGATACCGCAGTCCTTCGCAATCCTGACCGCGTCCTCTGCCTGGGAGAGGGTGATCCGCTTGTTCATCAGCTCCAGGGTGCGCGGTGACCCGGACTCGACCCCGTAATAAATGGTCGACAGCCCCGCCCGTTTCAGGTCCGTCAGCAGATCCCGACTGACCCCGTTCACGCGTGACGACGCAACAAAAGAGACGTCGAGCCCCCTCTCCCGGATCTCCCGGGCGATCTCGAGCGCCCTCGAACGGTCGAGTAAGAAATTGTCGTCGAGGAACTCGATGGTGTGCACGCGGTACCGTGCGGCGAGTTCCTCCATCTCGTCGAGGACGTTCTCCGGAGACCGCGCCCGGAACCTTCCGCCCATCATGTGCGAGGAGGAGCAGTACTTGCAGGCGAATGTGCAGCCGCGGCTGGTGATCATGAAACCGATTGCCGCGTCCCTGTCGAACAGCCGGTATTCGGCGAACGGGACGAGATGACGGGCGGGAAACGGTATGCCGTCCAGGTCCCGGATCAGCGGCCGCGCCGGCGTGACGATGATCCGTTCGCGAGCCCCGTCTCTCTGCCGGTATGCGACTCCCCGGACCGTACCCGGCCATTGCGGATCTGTTGCCGAGAACGATCCGACCAGGTCGACGACCGTCTCCTCCCCTTCCCCGATGACAACCGCATCGAGCTCGCGGCACTCGGCAAGGGTCTCGCGCGGGAGAAAGGTGACGTGCGGCCCTCCGATGAAGATATAACAGTCCGGTACCCTCTCCCGGATCTTCCGGATATACTGGAACGCTATCGAAATCGTCGCGGTCGTTGCAGTGATGCCGACAAGGTCCGGGTGCAGTCCCGCGATGGTCTCCGCGGCCCTGTCCGGAGGGGCGTTGAGAAGGTTCGCATCGACGATCAGGGGAGAAAAACCTGCCTGTTCAACCGAGCCTGCGAGGTACATGAGGTGCAGGGGCGGCGTCTTGAGTCCGAATCCCGTGGCGATCGCCGATACATCGAGCGGGTTGACGAAGACGACCCGGGTCATGCCTTCCCCCCGGTTGCGGGACACTCCTCTCCCGGTCGTTCGCTCCGGTCCCCGTGACGGCGCGGCGGCCCGCCTCTACGGCTCTCGCGCCCGTCGATAGTGTGCGGACATCCGGGACCGGGGGGTGCACGGCGGGGGAAGCCATCCGGCGCCGTCCCCGACCATCCCCCGGACGGATCGGCAGGCCGGTTGCGGACGGCCGAAGACCGGGCAGACGGCGCTTCGGCAGGATGGCCGGGCCGGAATCCGGCCGTATCCATCCCGGCGATGTGTCTTTCAGCACTGTCGACCGTCATACCCCACCTCCATCCTGCTGCCCGGGTCCGGGGGGCGTATCCGGTTTTTCATGGATCGTGGGAAGGGATCCCGGTGCCGCGCCCTTCCGGCGCCCCGCCCTGCCTGCCCGCACGGCAGGAACACGGCAGGCCTCCCGGCGAGGCTGCCCCGCAGAGCAGGTATCTTCACTGACCTACCCGCGTCTCCCTACTTAAACCTTTGTCCATATGTTCGAATTGTAGAGTCTCGAATTCATTTCAC
>DUGU01000192.1 GCA_013331215.1 Methanoregulaceae archaeon | reverse complement strand
CGCCTCCGCCAGACGACGCGGGCGGTTGCTTCACCCCGGACCGGTACCTCGACGACACCGGGTGACAGTGCCGTCGCAGCCTGAATGAGGATTGAAACGCCAACCTCATGTGGTAGGAAGACATAGATCTCTGCGGCAGTCGTTCCCCACTCGTGCTTGGAGGCTGGGTTCGGGGCGCTGCCATTCATTCTGCGTCCTCCTCGACCTGCCAGCGCCAGCGCCGTACGGCGAGGCCCGCGGTCTCTTCGCCGATGCCCGCCTCGCGGGCGATCGGCGGGATGCCGTCGCTCGGCACCGTCACGCGCTGCATGTCGGCGCCTCCCGGTCTGCCTGCTGGATCAGCGTGCGCAGGAGCGCCCCGCGGCTGCGGTCGGACCGCAGCCGGTCGATGATCTCAAGGTCCGCCGCCGAGCAGCGGATCGTGAAATTCTCAGTAAGTTCTCTCATGTAATACAATATGTAATTGATCTTGTCTTGCTGATAAAAAGCTCGCAGAACACAAAGGTTGAATACCTCAACGGCAAATTGTCTTGCATGGCGAGCGGACAGACCACCGTGCGACTCGATCCGCGGGTGAAGGCCCGGCTCGTGGCGCTCGTGGACGAGGGACGCTACCCGAGCATCAGCGTCTTCATCACCGAGGCGATACTGGAGAAGTTCGGGATCGAGGGGATCGCCGTCGAGGGGGAGGTGCCGCCGGACCCGATCCAGAGATACTTCAATACCCCCGAGGGCCGGGAAGTACTCCGCCAGCTCATCCGCGAAGAGCGGGAGTGATCACTTTCACACCGCGATCGCACCCCTATATGCCGGACCCCGCCAGATCCCTACACCATGGACGCGGTCCGGAGTGCGATCGAAGCAGGCCAGCTGCGGCCGAACCACGTCGCCCGGCTTCGGCAGGTCATCCGGGCGGCCCTGGTCGAGGACGGCCAGCCGGTGCGCGATAGCGATGACTCCGGATCCGGGGGTGGGGATCGATGAGCTGGTCCGGGTTCTTCTATAGTATGCCCTTCGCATCCGTCAGCTCTTCCGCGGCCGGGCCCCCGGGACGGCGGGGCCATCTCCACGGGGAACCATGAACGATACCTCCTCTCCCTCTAAAATCTCCGAGCTCCTCGAGACGCTCGCCGCCATCGAGACCGGCATCCGCGTCGACCGCCACCGCCAGCCGCGGGCCGTCCTCGAGGAGATGGCCCGCCTCTGGGCCGCGGGGGCGACCGTCCCCGGGATCGCCGCCCGTGCCGGCGTCTCCAGGGAGATCGTCCGCGACCGACTCCACCGGGCCGGCGTCCTCGAGTACCTGTTTCGGAATCGGCGCCGCCACGTCCGGGACGTGCTCGAGCGGCGCGGTGCCGAACTCGTTGCCGCCTACCGGGCCGGCGAGTCGACCTCGGCTCTCGCGGCCCATGCCGGGGTCAGCTCACATACGATCCGGGCGTACCTTGTCTCCGAGGGTGTCACGATCCGGCCCAAGACCGGTAAGCACTGGAAGATCCTTCACGCCCGGAGCGCCGAGCTGATCGCCGCCTACGAGGCCGGCACGTCGATCAGGGCCCTCGCGGCCCGTGTCGGCGTCAACCCGAGCGCGATCGGTCTATTCCTGACATCGAGCGGAGTGACACTCCGACACGACCGCGGCCGGCCGCGGAAAAAAAAACGGTACCGGGACGAGAGCCCTGAGGGTGATGGAGCGGGGTCGACCTCGCTCTCGAGGGGGTGGCCGACCTTCTCGGTGACGACGCGGGTCTTGCCCGGCCCCGGCCCGGCGAGGATTAATTGAATCCCTGATGATTCGACGGTCTCGGCCTGGCTGTGGTCGAGCTGCATAGGGTGATGGTAAGCGTCGGTGGGGAAAAAGGATCCGAAATGACGATTTCCAGAACCATTTTTCAGGAAACACAACCTTCGTTATTCTGTTCATGAAAGCACTTCCGTCCGGCATCTACGAACAATTAATCAATCAGGCTATACTGGACGCAATTAAGCATATACTCGATTCCGGACGGATGATCAAGACTGAATCGCTGGGAAAATATGAGTCCGATTTACCGAATCTTCTTGCTCAGTACCTCAATCCGATCTTAAGGAAGGCGTTCTCATTTTTCCAGGACGAGCATCTTTCGATTCCGGAACAGGTCGAACAATGCAACCGGGTCATCGGGCTCCTTTCAAACCTGACAGGCGAGCCGTGCCTCGAACTCTGCCGGCTTGCGCAGGGTGACAAAATCCTTCTCTCTGTGGAAGCTTTCGAGGACGGATCATCACCTATAACCCTCCCACGCCCCTCTACCCTTCTCTCGCAGAATGCCCTGTTCACAGGGTCTCCTTCCGAACCCAGCCTCGTGCAAGAACTCAAAGCAGAGATATTATCCGCCGATCGGATTGATCTTCTCGTCTCCTTCATCAAGTGGAGCGGGATTCGCCTTCTCATGGACGAGCTGCGTGCCTTCACCAAGACGCGTCCCCTCCGAATAATTACGACGTCTTATATTGGTGCCACCGATTTCAAGGCGATCCAGACTCTGTCGTCTCTCCCGAATACTGAGATTCGGATCTCCTACGATTCCGAGCGGACGCGTCTCCATGCAAAGGCCTATTCGTTCTACCGTGAAAGCGGATTCTCGACCGCGTATATCGGATCCTCAAACCTTTCTAATCCTGCTATCACCACAGGCTTGGAATGGAATGTCAAACTGAGCGAACAGAGAGAACGCGATCTGATTGATCAGATGCGCATGACGTTCGAGACGTACTGGGCAGCCTCTGATTTTTCGTTGTATACCCCGGCAGATGCGGATAGACTCAAGGAAGCCCTTCGTTCCCAGGATCGCAGCCCGCGAGCGATT
>DUGU01000201.1 GCA_013331215.1 Methanoregulaceae archaeon | reverse complement strand
GGGTGGTCAGGGTCTTCGCGTTCGGACCGAGCACGGCGACCAGCCAGAGCCCGGCTCCGAGCAGCGGGAGTACGATCGGTGCCGACGCCCACGCGGGAAGGCGATTTCGCGGAAGCCCCTCCTGGAACCCGGCGATCAGAAAGAGGAAGACCCCGGCGAACCCGAGGTCGGCGACGGTCGGGTAGTTCAGACCCTCCCCGATCAGGATGAAGAAGGCGTACCAGAACGTGTTCGCAAGGGTCCACGTCGCCCCGGCGACCGCCCCGTGCGCGAGCAGCATGTCCGGCCCCCGGCGGAAGTACGACCACGCCGCGGCCCCGGCGGCGGCCGCGCTCGCCGTGAGCTGGACCGCGTTTCCGACGTCGGTGTACCGGGGCGGCACCTGTCCCTGCAGCAGCACGACGTAGGCGACGAGCCCGACCGATACCACGAGGAGGAGCCAGAGCGCGCCGCGGAAGATGGCGTCCGGGTACTGCGGCGCGCCGGAGATATTCACGATCTGATAATGTCCTCCCTGGCAAAAACAATCACCCTGACCGGCACCAATAACAGCGTCCCCGAGAGAGATCGTTGTGGAGTAGAGCCTCGAGATCATGGCGACGGAGTACCTCTCGCGGATCAGGGCGGCCGGTGCCGAGGTGCTGCCGTTCATGGGCCCCGGCCTGATCCTCGGAATGTCCTCGGCCGGATGGGTCGGGATCCTGGTCTTCCTCTCGCTCGGAGCCGAATTCGGCTACGCCCTCCTTTGGGCCGTCGCGGGCGTCATCATCTACAAATACGCGTTCACGAACGGGATCGCACGGTACACGGTCGCGACCGGCGAGAACATCTACGCGGGGCTCCGGCGTATCCCGGGCCTCGGCAGATGGGAGGTGCTCTTCATCGGCGCGATCTACGTGGTCGAGATTATCTACCACGCGGGCGGCGCCGTGATGGCTGCAAGCCTGCTCGCCTCGCTCCTCCCGGCGGCCCTGCCCGTCCAGTTCGCGATGATCGCGATCTTCGCTCTGATCACCCTCATCCTCTTCATGAACTCGTATCCGCTCTTCAAGCGGGTGATGGTGATCGCCGGCCTCATCATCGTGGCCGGGATGTCCGTCAACATCCTCTCGCTCTACCTCTCCCCGGTGGAGATCCTCCAGGGCCTCTTCCAGCCCAACATCGGCAACGAGGACCACCTCTATTCGGCGGGCGTGATCATGTGCTCGCTCGGGACGGGGCTCTCGCTCCTCTGCTACACCATGTGGCTTCAGAAGCAGCTCGGCGATCGCCACGGGGAGGCCTTCTACCGGGAACACATGCGCTCCGTCCGCTTCGACCTGACCCTCGGGTTCGCGCTCCTCGCCATCCTCTCGTTCTTCTTCATCACCATCGGCTTCGTGGTGCTGAACGAGCACGGCATGCCCGCGTTCGAGGCGGACCTGATGGTCCGGGTGATCGGGCATACGCTCGACGTCATCCCGTTCGGGATGACCGTCTTCGTCATCACGGCGTTCCTGACCCTCTTCGTCTACCTGATCGGGGCCATGGACGGCCGGGCCAGGGCGATCGCCACGATCGTGAAGCAGACAGTGCCGACGCGGATCGCCGAGGACGGACTGTACCGGTCCGCCGTGGTCGCATTCGCAGCGATCTTCATCCTCTTCAGTTACGTCGGCTCGAAGTACACGATCAAGGACGTGCTGACGATCTCGGTCTTCGTCTTCGGACTCGTCGGCTTCATGCTCATCTGGCTCGACCGGCGGCTGCCCGCGTACGCCCGCGGCTCGAAGCTCTGGTACGGGATCATGCTGGTCGGGTCCGTGCTCTTTCCCGTCGGTGCGGTACTCTACGCGCAGATGTGAAAAAGGCGCCCGGGGCCGGTCCCGGGCGCAGAAAAGGCTGGCTGTTGTACCGGGTTATGGCGGGTATGGGCTATTGGTGATGATGCTCCCTGACAGGAACCCTATGTCGACTCCCAACAGCGAGGCCACCGTGAGGCCGACCACGACCGCCAGGATCCCGGTAATCGTGAGGATAAGGATGTTGCGCCGTTCCATGCACTCCTGTGCGCGTTTCGGATATATATGAATTGCTATCTAGTCGGAGACCGGTAGACAGCGTTCTGGCCATTCCGATAGTCCAGCCAGACGATCGCTCCGTCCGTGACCGAGGGCCACCCCTGATCCTCGGGCTGGGTGCAGACCGGGTACTCGGTGCCGGTCGTGACGTTGTACGCGTAGATGTCCCAGTTGCGATTGCGCCCATCGACCCAGACCACGAGGTCGCCCTGGATCTGCGGGAGCCATTGCCGCGCGGAGTCGTTGCAGATTACCCGCTCCTCGCCCGCGGCAAGGTCGTACAGGTAGATATCGAACCCCGCGCCCGAGCGGTAGTCCTGCCAGACGACACGGCCATCCGAGACCGAGGGGCGCCACTGTCCCCGCCGGTTGTCGCAGACGACGCGTTCCTCTCCCGTCGAGAGGTTCAGGGCATAGATGTCGCCGGAGGTCTCGTATCCCCGGCGGTAGTCCTCCCAGACAACCTCGTTGCCGTCGATATCGGGGTTGTACTGGGTCAGGGGCTGGACGCAGATCGGCTCCTCGGTCCGGTTCCGGAGGTCGTAGCCGTAGATGTCGGGGTCGCCGTTCCTCTCGTCCGTCCAGACCACGTAGTCGCCCGAGATCACGGGGTCGGACTGCTTGGCCGGGTCCGTGCAGACCGGCGTCTCCTCGCCGGTCGAGAGGTTGGCGAGGTAGATGTCCCAGTTCCCGTTTCGCTTGTCCTGCCAGGCCACGTTGTCGCCCGAGATCGAGGGCGAGAACTGAAGGGAGCGTACTTCCGAGACCAGCGCGGGCGTGCCGTTCCCCCGGCCGAGTGCCGCGATCCCGGAGCGCCCGCCGAGCCGGTGCTCCTCCCAGACAACCCGGGCGCCGTCGGCGACCGGGTAGAGCGGGTTCGACCCGTCGGGAGAGATGCGGGTACCGTCGTATGCAACCGCCGGAGCGGGCCCGCCCGCGCCCCCCGCCATCAGGGCGAGGACCGCAACGATGAGCACGGCCGCGATCACCGAGCCGATGCGCAGTTTCCGGCGGTCCATGATCCCTCGCATGAGGGTGCGCCGCGCGGCATGCTAATCGTTACGGTCCCCGTACAGCGGACTTCTCAGTCGATCTCTTTCTTCTTGAGCGAGTACATGGCTGGCCCGTGGATCACCTGGCCGTCCGCGCGGTACCGCGAGCCATGACATGGGCAGGCCCAGGCCTTCTCGGCCGGATCCCAGTTCACGGTGCAGCCCATGTGCATACAGGTCGGATCGAGCGTGTGGAGGACTCCCGCATCGTCGCGGTACGCGGCGACCTTCTGGCCGTGGACGGTCATGACCGCCCCCTCGCCCGGACGGAGCCGGTCCGGGTGGTGCCCCTCCGAACGGAAAAGGCCTTCAACCATCTGAGTCGCAAGGTTTGCACCTTGGGCTACGAATGCACCTGCCGCGGCCGTCGGTTTGAACCGGGCCGGGTCGAAGATCTCGGCCCATGGGTTCGCCTGACCCACGATAAGGTCGGTGAGGATCCGTCCGGCAACGGTGCCGTGAGTCATTCCCCACTTCTTGAAGCCGGTTGCAACGTAGACGTGCGGCGTCTCGTGCGCGAGCTGCCCGATGTACGGGACGTGGTCGACCGTGATGTTGTCCTGGGTCATCCAGCGGTACCGGACCTCGGCCGCGGGGTAGGCCGCCTTGACGGACTGCTCGAGCGCCTGGTAATATTTGCGGGTATCGCCGCCCTGCCCGGCCCGGTGCTCCTGGCCTGTGACGAGCACGAGCTCGTCGTCTGCCATGGGCTGGGAGCGGAACGATATGGACGGCTCCTCGGCTCCGATGAACATACCGTCGGGAAACGGCGCGCCCAGCACGACGCCGAGCACGTACGAGACGGACTGGTGCATCCGCGTGTAGTATGCACCCGGCTTGTCGTCGAAGGGCCAGTGGGTCGTGATGACCACGTCGTCGGCCTGGATCGTGCCGGCCGTGGTCTTCACCGAGATGGGCTCGCCCTCCGTGAGGCTGAGGGCGCGGACCCCTTCATAGATCGCCGACCCGTCGCCCGGGATCGTCTTTGCCAATCCGAGCAGGTACTTTCGCGGGTGGAACTGGGCCTGGCCGTCCATCACGATCGCGCCCTCTGTG
This sequence comes from Methanoregulaceae archaeon, assembly GCA_013331215.1. GTDB lineage: Archaea > Halobacteriota > Methanomicrobia > Methanomicrobiales > Methanospirillaceae > UBA288 > UBA288 sp11384u. Next base: position 4,793 of record DUGU01000201.1, on the reverse strand, counting down.
TGAAGGGGGAGGGGGACATCCTCGACGAAACGGACGGGGAGGTTGAGTTTCGTGGCGGCTTCGACCTCGTCGAGCACCCGTTTCCGCCCGTGGTTTGACTGCGCGAAAGTATACGACGGCCGGCGGACAAGATCGCAGTCGATCCCGTGCTCGCGGGCAAGGCCCTCGACGAGCCCGATTGCAGCCATGTTTGCGTCCGCGTACTGCTGCGCCCGCTCCAGCCCGAAGCGGTCGATCAGGTCGGCGTAGCAGAGCTGGTGGAGCGCGGTCACCTTCGCGGTCGTATGCCCGGTGACGTCCCGGGCGATCCGGTCCGCCTCGATCACGACCACGCTCTTCCCGGCCCGCTTGAGCATGACCGCGGTGGTCAGCCCGGCAATACCGCCGCCGATCACGGCCACGTCGGCCCGGACGTTTTGCGGCGCGGCAGGGTACTCCGGGCCGGGTGCGCTCTCGATCCAGTACGAGGCCGCTCTGCCGGGCAGCCGTTCCATCTCGGGTTCCTCGTTCGGCATGGTACTCCTCAGGGCCGGTCCACCGCGGGCGCGGCTGCATGGGGCCGGTTGCACCTTCTATGGAGGATCGCAACTTAAGTATTGCCCCTGCCGGGTCTCTCGGCGATCCGGCCGGCGAAGAGCTCGCTGCTCTTGACGACGTACATCATTCCCGATTTCATGGAAGGCCCCGCGACGAGGTCCGTCAAAGACCGGTCAGGACCAGCACGAGATGCGCCTTGAACCGCTCGAGCCGGGTCGCAGCCCAGTCCGGGTTTTTGTCGGGAGTTACTCCGTACACGATGAAGGCCGGCAGCACAGTCATCCCCACGTACGAGAGCGTGTTGACACTGATCGGTGCGAGGAGCTCCCGGATGCCGCCCTGGCCCCCCGCGGCGTAGCTCTCCTCCGGGGCCTCGAGAGTCGTGACGAGCATGGCCTTCTTCCCGCGGAGGTAGGGACGGGGAGCAGTCCCTTCGGGGTCGGCCGCGTGAGCGAACGAGAGGACGCGATCGAATCAGCGCTTCAGGATCGCGGGGACCGAGGACCACCAGAGCAGGAACTGGAAGATCACCTGGTCCGCGGCCCCGAGCTTCTCGAGCTCACTCGCAACGTCCGGGGGAACCGTGCTGCGGTCGAGCGCGCGCCGGATCTCTATGTTCGGCAAGAAGCAGTCCGTCAGAGCACGGTCCGGGAAGTCGCGATCGTCGAGCACCGGCCGGAAGCCCGTCCGGTAGAGGTCCGAGTCGCCGACGGTATGCCCCATCGAGACGAGCAGGCGTTCGGCCTCGGTCCTGAGGGTGGCGTTCAGGGATCCCGGGTCGTCGTGGTGGGCATAGACCTACAGCACGTTCATGGTGGCTCCTTCAAACCCCTTAGAAGCCATCCGGGGCTATAAAGAACGCCGGTGCGGCCGCTTCCTCCGCGGATCGGAGTCACCTTTTTCATCACCTGCGCCATACTCACGCCGATCATGACCGGACTCGGGTACTTCTTCGGCGAGCGCCCCCGCTTTCGGCACGAGTTCGAGCAGCTGCGAGAGCTCAGCGCTGTCGTGGAGGGCGCCGACATCCCCGGCCCGGTATACCTCGCCTCGAACTTTCTCCTCGCCAACGGCGAGATCGACTGCCTGCTCCTGATGCCACGGGGCATGGTCGTGCTCGACCTGAAAGCCTACCAGGGCGTGGTGTACGGTGCGGAGGAGGGCGACTGGCGGGTCGAGAGTCCGGAAGGGACCGTGGTGCCCCTGAAAACGAACCTCTTCCGGCAGCTCCGGACCCACCGGTTCGACCTCGCGAACCGCCTGCTTCGGATCCGCGAGGCCGCCTTTCCGCAGATCGAGGAGAAGGACCTGATGAAGGTCGGTGCCTGGGGTTACTTCAAGCGCGGCTCGACTTACCCCGAGGGCCAGATCGACCGCGACCGTGTCAAGTGGTTCGACATCGTGACGGCTGACACCCTCGTGGAACGGCTGATGCTCGTCGACGCCGGGTTCACGATCGGCGAGCACGAGATGGACGCGATCGTCGAGGCCCTCCACCTCTCGCCCTCCGACGGGCTCGTCCCGTCGGCGAACGGGCCAGAGCAATCGGCCCCCGCTCCAAGCAACGGGGCGCCGCCGCTCGCGACGAGCCTCGAAACGGCGCTGGTGGACCGGATGGATGCCATCGTCGCGCGGATGGAGGCGATCCCCCAGGCCATCGCGGGGCTCGCCCGGCCCGGCGAGGTCTGCACCGTGCCGCCATCGGGGCCAATCCCGCAGGGCACGGAGATCCCGGGCGGGTGCACGGACGCGGTCGGCCCGGACGAGTCCGAGGTCCCGCTTGCCGAGCGGATCCGGGCCTTCGTCTGCGAGCGGTACGCCGCGCCGGCCCGGCACGAGGGGCGGGAGGAGTTCGAGGTCACGTCGGGCCAGGTCCACCGCGAGATGGGCCTTTCGAACCGAATGCCCTCGGTCTGCGGCGTGCTCCGGGGTCGCCGTCTCGAGGCCGCCTGCGACATCGAGCTCCTGGAGGAGGTCCGGTCGGTGCGCGTCCGCGAGAACAGCGCGACCAACCGGTTCGTCTACCGGGTAAAGGAGGAGGCCATTGCCGGTCGGGAGAAACAGTGAAGCAGCACAGGGGCGATTGAAAGGGACGGATCGGGCGAAAGGTCCCGGAGCGTCCGCGGGAATAGGACTGGCCATCGGTGTCGCCCTGGGACTCGTCTTCGGTACCATGATCGACCAGCTCGGTCTGGGCATCGCGCTCGGCGCCGCGCTCGGGCTGGTCTTCGGATCGGTCGTGGAACACTCGAGGAAGGATACCGTCACGAAGGAGTGACGAAAGGAAGCTCGCCCGCGGGTCGGTGGGCCGGCCGGAATGAATCGGGAGGGTCCTGCAAGTCAACGATTCTGAAGAGACAGGTTACGGTCCGAACCGTCGAACGTGGTTTGCAATTCCGAAAAAAGGCGTTCTCGTCCCGAGCTCGTCGCCCGGGCCGCGATCTCTGCTCGCCTCTACTTGCCGCCGGTACCGCCCTTCGCAATCATCTCCCGCATCATCTTCATGGTCTCGAGCTTCTGTTTCCCCATCTCCATCTTCGCCCCGATGTAGAGTATCTTCTTATCGAGCATCCGGAGGATCATCTGTCGCGTCTGGTCCTCGTCGAGGTACTCCCACGCGCGCTTCAGGAGCATGTCGCGATAGCCCATGCCCCCCATCTGGGGGCCACCCATCATTTCGCCGTGCATAACGAGGGCGAATAGGGTGACAATGCATGAATATTTTTCGGTCCGAATGGGCTCTCAGAGTTCCGGAACATCCTCGTCGGCCACGTCGCCATGCGAGATGCAGGCTTCCTCCTCGATCTGGTCGATGAGACCGTCCTTCATGTGGACCGCCCGGCAGAAGTACTACCGGCGGTGCCAGTCCTCATGGCCGACCATCACGATCGTCTGGCCGAGCTCGCGGTTGAGACGGGCGACGAGGTCCAGGATCGTCTTAGGCGTGGCCGAGTCCAGGTTCGCGTACGGCTCGTCGGCGAAGAGGATCGCGGGTCGGTTCGCGAGCGTTCGCGTGATGGCGACGCGCTGCTGTTCGCCTCCCGAGAGGTCGTACTGGAGGTGATCGGCCTGGTCTCCGAGCCCGACCTCGTCCAGGATCTCGCGGGCCGTCCGGAGGCATTCGCCGCGCCCGGCGCCGCGGACGAGCGAGGTCGGCTAGACGTTCTCGAGCGCCGAGAGCTCGCCGATCAGGGCGTAGTCCCGGAAGACGTATCCGAGGCGGTCGAGCCGGAACCGCGTCTGCTCCCGCTCCGAGAGGGCGAGCACGTCCACGCCGTCGACCGTCAGGCTTTCCGTCGTCGGACGGTCGAGCAGGCCCAGGACGTGGAGCAGGGTCGATTTGCCCGAACCCGAGGCGTCCATGATCCCGACGAACCCCCCGCGCCCGATCGCGAACGAGACGCCCCGAATCGCCCGGACGTCGACCGCGCCCATGTGATAGACCCGCGAGAGGTTGTCGGCCGTGATCATTCGCTGCCCCCGTATGGCCGAGAGGATCTCCTCGCTCGCCGTGCACTATGCCGGGATGTATGCCGCCATGACCGAGACGATGAAGAGGCTGGCGATGCTCTGCAGGATCTGGGTCGCCTCGATGGCCGGATAGACCGGGCTGCCGGGAAAGACGAGCGGGTAGATGGTCAGGGCCGGGCCACGCCCGCGAGCAGACCGAGTCCGAGCAGGGACCCGGCCATGCTCATGAAGAGAGCCTGGAGCACGTACGAGTTGACAATCAGGCTTTTGTCGATCCCGATCGCCTTCAGGATCCCGATCTGCCGGTGGCGGTTCACGGTGTTGATGGAGATCATGACCGTGGCGATCACGAGCGAGACGCCGGTCGAGATCAGGCTGATGATCGCGAACGACCGGGTTACATCCCCGATGATCCCCTGGGCCTTCTCCTGCCAGGTCTTGATCGTCTCCTGGACGCCGAACGCGTAGAGTGTATTCCGGAAGGCGTCCTCGTTCCCGGTGGTCTGGGTCCGGATCATGATCTGCGAGGCCCGATCCTCGTGGCCGAGAGCGGAGGCGAGCTCGTGCTCGGTGAGGTAGACTATCGTTTCCGCGCTGAGGGAGTTGGTATGGAAGATCCCCTCGACGTGGTACCGCCGGACCAGGCCGTTCGAGAAGGCGACCGCGATCGAGTTCCCGACACGGACCCCACCGAGGGAGTCGAGCAGGTCGAGTCGCGGGTCCTGCTCTCCCGCGAGGGTTTTGCCGATCACGGCCGATCCGGTATCGCCGGCCGAGAGGTACTC
>DUGU01000129.1 GCA_013331215.1 Methanoregulaceae archaeon | reverse complement strand
GGCTCCTCGCGGCGCTCCAGTCCGTGCGCGTGCCCCCGCCGCCGACCACGCAGTGCCTCTCGCCGATCGGCGAGGAGCTCCTGATCCGCGGGCTCTCGGCCGAGTACCGGATGGACTTCGTCGCGGCGCGGACCCGGCCGAGCGCGGTCTACGGCGGCCACCCGTTCATGGTCGAGGCCGCGCTCGGCTNNCGGCTACGGCGGCAAGCTCCCGCCGGAGGGGAGCGCCCAGTTGATGCGCTTCGCGAACCGCGTCCCCCTGATCTACCAGCAGGGGGGCTGTGCGACCACGCGGTGCGTGGCCGAGGTGAACTGGCGGGCGTACGGGCTCGCCCAGGCCGGCCTGCCGCAGGGGCCGCTCCTGATCCTGGTCCACGTCGCGTCCACGAACGTGCCGTTCACCTCGGAGTCGAAGGACGCGATCGCCTCCATTCCCGAGATTGAGCGAGAGGTCACGCTCGCGCTCCAGGACCTCGGCCGCGACCTCAAGACCTTCGTCTCCCGCCGCGACCGGACGCGCCTCGCCGAGGAGCGGGCGCGGGCGGTCTGCGCGATCCTGCCCGAGCTCGCGGCCAAGGTCGCGGAGGTGACGGGCCGGCCCCTCCCCGACATCTCGCCGATCGAGGGGCAGATCATGCGGAAGGTCGTCGCGAAGAAGCGGACGGTCGCCGGCCGCGTCGAGATCGAGGTCCAGAACCACACGGGGCGCGAGCTCGCGCTCCAGGTCTTCGAGCAGTCCGGCGACGCGGCCGAGGACGCCGAGCCGGCGCCGGACTTCTCGACCGCGCTCGACGACCTCGTCACCCGCGTCTGGCAGGTGGCGCTCGCGCCGGGCGGCTCCTGGCGCGCGGCGTACACGGGGAGCGGGAGCGGGACGATCGACCTCCGCGGCGTGGACGAACATCAGAAAGTGGTGGTGGACCTCGATGTCTAGAAACGAACTCGACGGACGGGCGCGGACCGAGCTGCTGCGGATCGCCGAGACCTGGTACGACCAGATGCACGGCGGCGAGGTCCCGTCGATCGCGCTGCCGACGCGGACCAAGCAGAACATCGAGTACGACGACGAGTCCGAGGTCTGGAAGTACGGCGAGAAGGAGAGCCTCCGGTCGGCCCACACGGCGAAGTCCGCGCTCCACCTGCTCAAGATGGCCTTCGTGATCGGTTTTCTCAAGCAGCAGCTCGCCGAGAACCGGTCCTCGACGCTCAGAGAGCTCTACTACATCTCCGAGGGCTGGANNAGGCCGGGGAGATCCCGTCCATATCCCTTCCCACCCGGACGAAATATAACATCGAGTTTGATGATGCAAGCGAGGTCTGGAAATACGGCGACAAGGAGAGCATGCGGACAGCCGCGTCAGCAAAGAGTGCCACGCACCTTTTAAAGATGGCCTATGTCATCGGGTTCATCAAGCAGCAGCTGAAGGAAAACCGGTCCTCAACGCTGAGAGAAATGTATTACATCTCCGAGGGCTGGAAGCGCGCGAAGTTCGGCGCGCAGGACGAGTCGAACTACCTGATCGAGGACCTGGAGATCCTGACCATGCTCCAGCGCGAGGCCTTCCACCTCCGGCCCGAGGAGGACGGCGCGACGGTCTTCGGGCCGCTCCGGATCCGCGAGTCGACCCGGCGGGGGCTCCGCGAGATCCACTGCCGGGACGACGTGGGCGAGGCCGGGTACGCGATCCCGAACAACGTCGAGGGGCTCGAGCTCGTCGAGCACGACGCGAAGATGGTGATCGCGATCGAGACCGGCGGCATGTACGCGCGGCTGCAGGAGAACGGCTTCGACGAGGCCCACGACGCGATCCTGGTCCACCTGAAGGGCCAGCCGGCCCGCTCGACGCGGCGCGTCCTCCACATGCTCTCGGAAAAGTTCGACCTGCCCGTGACGGTCTTCACGGACGGCGACCCCTGGTCGTACCGGATCTATGCCTCGGTCGCGTACGGCTCGATCAAGTCGGCGCACATGTCCGAGCTGCTCGCGACGCCGCGTGCGCAGTTCATCGGCGTCCAGCCGAGCGACATCGCGGACTACAACCTGCCGTCGGACAAGCTGACGGACAAGGACGTGCAGGCCCTGAAGTCCGAGCTGACCGACCCGCGCTTCGACACGGAGTACTGGCGGTACCAGATCAAGCGACAGCTCGACCTCGGCCTGAAGTCCGAACAGCAGGCGTTCGCGGCGCGGGGCCTGGACTTCGTGACGCGCGAGTACCTGCCGGCGCGGCTGACCGAGATGGGGGTACTGTAGGCGTGGAGGTCGGCGACCGCTATCGCGACGGCGCGTACCTCGCCGCGAACCCGGGCTGGCACGAGGAGGACGCGCCCTTCAAGGCGGCGTGGATCCATGCGCTGCTCGAGCGCAACCAGCTCAGCCCCGAGCGCGTGGGCGAGGTCGGGTGCGGCGCGGGCGGCGTCCTCGCCGGGCTGCGGGAGCGGATGCCCGGCGCGGCCTTCACGGGCTACGAGGTCTCGCCGCAGGCGCACGAGCTCTGCCTCCTGCGCGAGGCGCCGGGCCTGGAGTTCCGTCTCGCCGATCTCCGGGCCGAGAACCCCGCAGTCTCGTTCGACCTCCTGCTCTGCATCGACGTGCTCGAGCACGTCGAGGACTGCTTCGGCTTCCTCCGGGCTCTCAAGTCGCGGGCTGGTTATACCGTCTTCCATATTCCCCTCGAGCTCTTCGCGCTCTCGATGCTCTACCGGGGCTTTCTCCTCTCGCAGTGGAGGAAGAGCGGGCACGTCCACTACTTCACGAGGGACCTCGCCCTCGCCCTCCTCGCGGACTGCGGCTACGAGGTGGTCGACACCTGCTACACCCCCGGGTACACCCTGCCGCACGCGTACGGCTGGAAGGACTCGGTCGCGAACGTGGCCCGGCGGCTGGCCTACCCGGTCGCCCCCGACCTCGCGGTCCGGCTCTTCGGGGGCTACTCGCTGCTGGTGCTCGCGCGCTGAGGTGGGGGTATGGACGGGGCGGACGCAGCGGGGACGGGGGCGCTCGGCGATCGGACGCTCCTCGTGATCGCGCCGGACTTTCCGGACGAGGCGAACCGGTACATCGGCGGGGTCTTCGTCAAGCACCAGCTCGAGCCGATCCGGAAGGCCTTCGGCCGCGTGGTCGTGATCGCGCCCGTCCCGCGCAGCGGGGGGCGCGTGGCGAGCGACCGGTTCTGCCACGACTACCATTATGGCAACGTCGAGGTCCACTTCCCCCGCGCCCTCTTCGTCCCGCGCCGCCCCCGCCTCCCCCTGGTCGAGTGGGCGAAGCCCTACCTCGACCTCCGCGCTCGCGCGGTCGAGCGATTGATCCGCTCCGAGAAGATCCGGTTCGACCTCGTCCACGCCCACTTCACCTGGCCGTCGGGCCACATCGCCCGCCGCCTCAAGGAGGCGCACGACGTCCCGAGCGTGCTCACGGTCCACGAGGACTCGGGCTGGCTGGCCGAGGAGGCGACGGAGGCGCGCCCGCTCGTGGTCGCGGCATGGCGGGCGCAGGACGTCATCGTCCGCGTGAACCGGCGCGACGTCCCCCTCCTCGAGCGCTACAATACGCACGTGCTCTCGATCCCGAACGGCTACCCGCCCGAGTTCCGGCCCATGGACCGCGACGACTGCCGGCGGCGGCTCGGCCTCCCGCTCGCCGCAAAGGTCCTCTTCTCCCTCGGGTACCTGGTCGAGCAGAAGGGGTTCGCGTACCTCGTCGAGGCCATGCGCGGCGTGGCCGATGCCCGCGACGACGTCCTCTGCTGCATCGGGGGGAGCGGCCCCCTCCGTGAGGCGCTGCAGTGCCGGATCGACGAGCTCGGTCTCGGAGACCGCGTCCGGCTGCTCGGCTTCGTCGAGGACGCGCTCGTCCCGGTCTGGATGAACGCGGCCGACCTCTTCGTGATGTCGAGCCTGAACGAGGGGAACCCGACCGTGATGTTCGAGGCGCTCGGGTGCGCCCGGCCGTTCGTCGGCACCCGCGTCGGCGGCATTCCCGAGATCATCGACTCGGAGGACTACGGCCTGCTCGTCGACCCGGCCGATCCGGCCGCGCTCGCGGACGCGATCCTGGCAGGGCTCGACCGGTCGTGGGACCTCGACCGGATCCGGGAGTACGGTCGGCAGTTTTCGTGGGAGGCGATCGGCGCTCGCCTCCTCGAGGTGTACGCGGATCTGCTCAGGTGAGCGAGTCGAAGACGGCCGCGAGCTCGCCGGTCCGCGCCCGGTAGTTGTATCGCCGCCGGAACTCCCCGGTCCGCGGATCCATGGTGGTGGGCTGGTCGCCGGCCTTCCATCGGCGGTAGGCGTCCAGGATCGCGCGCACGACCTCGTCTACCGGGCCGTTCGTGATGATGTACGAATCCCCGGAGTAGCGTTCGATCAGGTCGCGCGCGTCGCCCTCTGGGACGAGCGCGAGGACCGGGCGGCCGGAGGCGAGGTACGGGAAGATCTTGCCGGTCAGGATCCGGCGCTGGGTCACCTGCTCGTTCTCGCCGAGCAGGAAGAAGAGGAGGTGGGACCGGTAGAGCAGCTCGTCGGCCTCCCGCTTCGGGACAAGGCCCAGGTAGCGGACCACGTGCCCGATCCCCTCGTCGCGGATCATCTCGCGCACCCGGGGGACGTCGCGCCCGGCCCAGAGGAACTGGAGCTCGTCGTCGGGGATCAGGTGCTCGCGGACGATCCGGCCGAGCGCCTGCAGGAAGACGTGAGGCGACTGGGCCCCGTAGAAGAACCCGGTGTAGGCGATCGTGAACTTCTCGAACGGCTCGGCCCGGCGCGGAATGTCGTCGCAGTCGAAGCCGTTCAGGATCGAGACCAGTTTCTCCGCGGCGAACGGGTACTTCTCCGCGTACTGCTCGGCGATCCCCTCGGTCGCCGTCACGATCCGGTCCGCTGCGCGGAACGCCTCGACCTCGAGCCGTTCGTTCTTCCGCCGGAGCGCCGGATGGACGTAGGTGATCGGGTTCGGCGCGAGCGTCCAGGCGTCGCGAAAGTCGATCACGAGCGGAAGACCCGTCTTCTCCTTGAGGCGCGTCCCGATCCGGCAGGCCGAGAACGGCGAGACGCTCACGTAGACCAGGTCGATGTCGTGATCCCGGACGATCCGCCGGCCGACCCGGACCGTGTCCGGAATCCAGCCGACGTAGGCGTCGGGGACGATCAGTTTCGATCGGACGCCGATGCGGCGGAGGGCCCCCTCGTCGACCGAGAGGTTGTTCGCGACGTTCCAGGAGCGGTGGACCGTGACGCCGTCCGGGACCGGCTCGTGGGTGAGCGTGCTGTAGAACCGGTCGGGGTTCCGCACGGAGAGGACGTGCGGGTGCCAGCCGAAGGCCGGCAGATACTTCGAAAAATTGAGCGACCGGATGATCCCGATGCCGCCGATCGGCGGATACTCGTAGGCGACGAGGAGGGCGTTCTTCATGATCCATCGGCGAGGGATCCGATGATCTCGTCGAGCTTTTTCATATTCCCGTCCGCCGAAAGCGAGCGGGCATGGCGGTGGGACTGGGCCTTGTAATGGTCGAGGCGCTCCGGGGTCAGCGCGTTGAGGCGCTCGGCCATGGTGACCGGTTCGAAATCGGGCGCCACGATGCCGAGGTCGTGATCCCTGACGATCCGCGCCATCTCGGGAGACGGGCCAACGGCAATGGCCAGCCGGGCCTGGACGAACTCGAAGAGCTTGTTCGGGAGAGCGTGATAATAGTTGAAGTTGGAGGGGCTGAGGAGGAAGAGGCCGATATCGTACTGAGCAATGGTCTCCACGATGCGGTGCATCGGGACGGGATCGCGGATAGTCACGTTGGGCCGACCCGCGGCCATCTCCCGCAGATGCTCGTAGTACGCATCCCCCCGCTCCGCCTTCACGAGCATCAGGTCGAGCGAGAAACGCGGATCGACTGAGTCCATTGTCTCGATCATGGCTTCTATGCGGCGCTCTTCGCCGGCAAGCCCGTGGTGGACGATGCGGATGTGATCAGGGTCCGTCGGCCGCGGTGTGAGATCGTGATAGGGAGCCGCGTTCGTGATGACATCGGGGCGGACGCCGAACTCGCGCGCGTACTCCTCGGCGAGGCCCTCGCAGACAGTCGTCGTGGCGGCGCATCGAGAGAGATAGGATCTGCAGAGGTAGTACTGGTACCCCTGACTGAGCAGTCTCCACCTGCGCGACAGCTCGAACTCGCGCGGGGCATACTCGTGCGCGTCGAATAAGACAGGAGCATCGCCCGCGACGGCGAACGCGAACGACAGGGCGCTCGTATCGTTTGCGATGACCAGGTCGAACGGCTCGCGCGAGATGCGTGGGCGCAGCTGCTGCAGCGCAGGGAACGTCTCTGCCAGGCTCTCGTATCGTCGGAAGGCCATCGAGATCCCGGTCTTCAGCCTGGTCGGCCAGGGGCTCGACGGCGGTATCGCGTGGAACGTCACCCCGTCGATCAGGGGGTCACCGAGCCCGACGCAGCTGACCTCGTGTGTGGCCGAGAGGTGGCTGATCTGCCGGTAGACCCTGGGGTCGTTCTTCAGGTCGCTGACCGAGACAATCAGGATACGCATGGGCCTCTGCACCTCATTCGCCCGCGGCGGAGGACAATCATCATAGCGCGACCGCGAAGATCCGCATCCATCGCGCGAAGCAGATCCAGCGCCAGATGAAATAGTCGGTCGTGTAACTCCGCTCCCCGCTGATAACCTCCTCGAGCTGCCGGCGCGCCTCGTCGTTGAGGACCCCGTGGGAGCCCTCGATCGCCTCGACGACCATCGAGCGGAAGAGGTCCGGTTCCTGCTGCCGGATCCATTCGACCTCGCCCGTGGCGAAACCGATCTTATCCCATCGCTCGCGTACGGCCTCGGGGAGAATCCCCTTCATGCCGTCGCGCAGCACCTGCTTCGTCCGGCAGCCGGCGAGTTTGTAGTCGGTCGGAAGGCCGGTGACGAACTCGACGAGCCGGTAATCGAGGAACGGCACGCGCGACTCGATGGAATGAGCCATGGAGTCACGGTCCTCCCAGTGGAGGAGCATCGGAAGGCTCGAGAAGAA
>DUGU01000071.1 GCA_013331215.1 Methanoregulaceae archaeon | reverse complement strand
CCTCGCCCTCGGGCGTCGGCTGGTCTGTCGTTGACTCGGCCATATGATTCACATCCGTCGCGGGGGGAGCCCCGCGTTCTCCCCCCCTCATACCCTCCCGGACGGTTTAAAGGTTTCTCATAATGCCGGTGGAGCCAACTCCTCAATCCCGGGCGAACACTCAAATACCATCCCGGTGAACCCGGTTCTGTGACGATCTTCAAGGCGTACGACGTGCGCGGCGTCTACGGGACCGAGCTCTCGGAGGCCGAGGCGAGGACGATCGGCCGGGCCTACGGCACCGCGCTCGCCGGGGGGACCGCGACCGTCGGCCGCGACACCCGGACGAGCGGCCCGGCCCTTGAGGCCGCGTTCCTCGAGGGCGTCCTTTCGACCGGCGCCCGCGTCGAGGAGTACGGCGTCCTCCCGATCGCCGTTATCAGCTTCGTTACGTGGCAGGACCGGCTCGCTGGGTCGGCCTACATCTCCGCATCGCACAACCCCCCCGAGTACAACGGGATCCGCTTCCGCACCGGGGACGGGTACGGCCTCCTCTACCAGGAGAGCCCGATAATGGAGGCTTACCGGAGCGGTGCGTTCGCCTCGGGGAAGGGCGAGCTCGTCGGCCGTTCTGCAGATGAGGCGATCGACAGGTACGGCGTGTTCGTCGCGGACCGCGTTACGCTCGACCGTCCGCTCAGGGTAGTGCTCGACATGGGCAACGGGTCGGCCGGGGAGATGGGCCGGGTCTTCCGCGAGGCCGGATGCGAGCCGATCGTCCGGTACGGTGAGATGGACGGGACGTTCCCCGGGCGAGGGCCGCGCCCGACAGAGGCCTCGCTCGCCTCCTCGGCAAAGGCCGTGGTCGCGGAGGGAGCCGACTTCGGGGTCGGCTTCGACCCCGATGCGGACCGCGGGATCGCGATCGACGACCGGGGGCGCGTGCTCGCGCCGGAGAAGGTCGCGATCATCCTCGCAACACGGCGGTACAGACCAGGCGACCTCGTCATCTCCGGGTTCGATTGCTCCATGGTCCTCGAGGAGCGGCTCCTGCCGCTCGGCTTCCGTATCGAACGAGAACGGGTCGGCGACGTCTTCATCGCGAACCGGGTCAAGAACGATGGAGCCGTGCTCGGAGTGGAGCGTTCGGGCCACTTCTTCCTCCCGGAGTTCCAGTACTCGGACGACCCGTTCGCGATGGCGCTCGCGCTCGCGGAGGTCATCGCAGGCGGCGACCGCCTCTCCGATCTCGCCGATGCGATCCCGGACTTCCCGTACGTCGAACACTCGATCCCGCTCACTGCCCCGGCTGCCGACGTGATGGCCCGGCTCGCCATGCGGCTCGCCCGCCTCGAGCCGGACACGACCGACGGGCTCAAGGTCACGACCGAGGACTACGCGGTCCTGGTCCGCCCCTCGAACACCGAGCCGATGATCCGGGTCTACGCCGAGACGCGGCGAGGAGACGTCAACGCTGTCCTGAGGGAGTATGAGGCGCACGTCATCGCGGCGATGCAGGGCTGACCGGGTTTCCCTCGCATTTTTCATCCCGGCCCGCCGACACTGATCCCATGCCGATCACCGTGATCCCCGTCGAGGGGCTCCCGCTCATCCATCCCGGCGACGATCTCGCGCGGCTGATTAACGGGCGGGTTGCGCTCGCCGACGGCGATATCCTCTGCCTCGCCTCCTCGGTCTGGTCCAAGGCCCACGCCAACGTCCGCTCGCTCGATGCGATCGAGCCGACAGCCCGGGCGTCCGCGATCGCGGCCCGGACGGGCGAGGACCCGCGCTTCATTCAGGCCGTACTTGACGAGTCCGAGTCGCTCCTGCTCGAACACCCGTTCGTCCTCTCGGTCCTGCCGTGGGGCCATATCGGCGTTCGCGCCGGCGTAGACCAGTCGAACATCGAGGGCGGAGGAGTGATCCTGCTCCCGCACGATCCTATGGGCGCGGCGGCCGGCCTCGCGACCGAGCTCCTCGAGGCCTCAGGCGCCCGCGTCGGCGTGATCGTGACCGACACCTGCGGGCGGTCGTTCCGTCGCGGCCAGACCGGGCACGCGATCGGCTGGGCCGGCATGACCGCGATCCGCGACTTCCGCGGGGAGACCGACCTCTTCGGACACGAGCTGAAGATCACGGAGGAGTNNGGAGGAGGCGGTCGTGGACGAGATCGCCGGCTTCGCGAACCTCGTGATGGGCGAGAGCGACGCGGGGGTGCCGGCAGTCGTCTTCCGTGGGATACCTCCCTGGCAGGGGCACGATGAGATCTACTGGCATGAGGGCGAGGATCTGATCCGCGACGCGCTCTGCCGTGTCCACGACATCGCGTCGCTACGGTGAGCATCCCCGGGCCGCGAAGAGGCGATGTAGCAACATCCGCCCCCCACCCGCGTTTAGCGATGCCTCTGATATACGTGCGTTTCTTAACAGCCGTGTCCGTGTGCGTCTGCTCACTCCCAACCTCGCCCGGGGTGGAGGGGACTCTTCCCCGCCGCATCCGATGATGCCTCGTGTGTTTGTGCGTTCTCCCAACGCATCTGTCTGCGCCGGGCCGGTCGCCGAACATTCGGGTGAAGGGGAAGGGGACCGCCCCTCGCGTTCGTCGGCGTCTCAGTCGGCCGCATCGCGACGGACGCCGCTGTTTGAGTGGAGCGGATTCAGCAGAGGCGTCGTCCCGGGGGGTAGGTGAGGCGCGAAGCCCCGGGGGGAGGGAGCGGCGCGAGCCCCTTCGCATACCGGAAGGCATGCGATGGCGGGAATAGCCCGATATTGCATCGCTCGGGTCACGATCATGTCCATGCCCGATAAGTGAACTCGCATGGCTCCTCTTCCCGCGTTCGATGACGCCTCTGTTCCAAGTGCGGAAGTATCCGGGCCCGATGAGCGCGGAGCCCCCGATCGAAAAAGCAACTATTATTGCACGATGCGATCGAGGTACAGCTGTTCGCCATCCATCGAGGAACGCCATGCCCGACCGCCACTACCCCCGCCGTTTACGGCGCAGTCTTATCGTCATTTTTACCGTCGCGCTCCTGGCCGCCACAGCCGTGGCGGCCGATAGTCGCGGGATGGCCGGCCACGGGAGCCTCGAGACCGCGGCGCGGCTCGCGATGGAGACGCCCGGCGTGCCGACGGCCGGAGACGTCGTGCCTATCACCGCGGGCGGCACTCTCACCCGATTCTTCTCCACANNGAATCGCGTCGGCCGGGACGAACACGACGATCACGATCGCTGGCACCGGGTTCGGAACGAAGGCCTCGCGGGAATCTCCGGCCGACGTCGGGTTCACCTCCGCCGGCGGCGTTTACTGGGCGTCGGGCAGGACCGATCCCGTCGCGAACGTCGACGACATCGTCTCCTGGTCCGACACCGAGGTCCGGGTGCACGTGCCGACCGGCTTTACGGGCGACGGCGACGTCGACTCCGCTTCGAGCGGAACGGTCCGGCTTGTCACGGATACGAACCGGACGAGCAATGCCGTCCCGGTCGCGGTCTCGTTCGGGGTCACGAAGACGAAATGGACTGCGGACCCGGTCTTCGTCGTGAACGACAACTGCCCCGGTATCGCGGGCGGTGCCGGCGCCGTCCGCAGGGCTGTCGCCACCTGGAACACGGCCCTGCCACCCGCCTTCCGGATCAACTGCTCGGGGATCACGACATCCACCGCGATCGACGATGACGGGGTCAGCATAATCGCGTGGGGCTCCCCGGCGGGCACCACCATCTGGTACGACACGAACCGGACGATCGTCGAGGCCGACATCATCC
>DUGU01000277.1 GCA_013331215.1 Methanoregulaceae archaeon | reverse complement strand
TTCGACTACAACGGGAACGGCCGCATCGATTTCGCCGAGGTCTCCAGGCTCTTCATCCTTCTCTGAGACCCCGGCCCCGTTTCCCCCTCACGCCCTCCCCCGGGCCTGCGGGCTTCTCGGGACGGGAATGACGACGGCCCCGCGCGGCCGTTCTCCACGCTCCAGAGGGTGTACCGCCCGAACGGGAGGTCCGTTACGCCCGCATGGCGGACCTGTACTGTCCCTTCGGTATCGCGACCTCGAACCGCGCCCCTTCTCCCGGTCTCCCGGTTTCGCGGATGGTGATGCCGGTCATGCCGAGGACCTCGCGGGAGAGGAAGAGCCCGAACCCGGTGTTCTTGCCGAACCCCCTCTCGAAGATCCGTTCCTTCTGGTCCGCAGGCACGCCGACGCCATCGTCCTCGTACACGATCAGATGGTCGCCACCGGACTCCCGCATGGAGAACCGGATGGTCGTGATCTCCCCTCCGTGCCGGACCGAGTCCTCCAGCAGGTTGTACCAGACCTTGACGATCAACGGGTCCGCGAGCACCTCCGTACCGGCAGGGAGCGAATTTTTCACCTCGACCCCTGCGAGGGGGACCTGGGTCTTCGCAGTCTCGACGAGCGTGCGGCAGTCCTGCCAGACGGGGGCCTCGATACCGATCTCCTCATACGTCTTTGTGAACTGGAGCATCGCGGAGATCCGCTCCGCGGCGGTCATGACCTTCCCGAAATAATCGATGGATTCCGCGTCCGGTAGTTTCTCCTCGAGCAGGGTCAGGTATCCCATCAGTACGGAGAGCTGGTTGGTGATGTCGTGACGGGTGATATGGAAGAGAAGTTTGAGTTTACTGTTCGCCTGACGGAGCGCCTCCTCCCCCCGTTTCCGCTCGGTGATATCCTGGAAATGCCAGATGCGGCCCTGCCTCTTTCCATCCACATCGACGATCGGGATGTAATCCCCCATCGCAATCCGTCCGTCCCTCAGAGCGATCTCCGCACCCTTGACGGGACTCCCTTCCGCGACCCGCTCCCTGATGCGGCCGAGCGCATCGGAGGGTGAGGCGTAGACGTCCAGGATTCTGTTCGTCATCTCTTCCGACGTCGACCCGACCAGGCTTTCGGGCGAGTCGGGCAGGGCGTACAGATCGCACCACGCCCGGTTGACCTGCTCGATCGTACCGTCCTCGGAGACCATCAGCACTCCCGCGTACAGGTTCGAGAGGAGCGTGTCGAGCCGCTGCGCCGCCGTTCGCGCGAGGTCCCCGGCCCGCTTTCGCTCGGTGACGTCGTGTATCGACCCGATCAGGTGCGTACAGGTGCCCGCCCGGTCGACGATGGGAGCGATACGGATCTCTCCCGTCACCTTTCCGAGGGGGTACACGGAGGTCTCCTCCCAGGAAACGACGGCCTTTTCCTCGATCGCCTGCCGGCATTTCTCCAGGATCCCGGAGAGAGACGGTTCCGGGACGATCTCGTTCACGGTCCTGCCGATCACGAATTCGGAAGGCAGCCCCGTGGTTCTGCCGAAGGCCGAGTTCACGGACGTGTAGCGGTACTGTCCGTCCGGTTCGACGGCCAGTTGAAAGATTGCGTCTCCGACCGTGTTGTAGATGGAGGCCAGACGCTGCTCGTTCTCGTGGAGCGCCTGCTCCTCCTGTCTCCGCCGGGTGTTGTCCTCCATGTGGACCATGATCAGGTCCGGCGGGACGAAGGCGGCGGTGATATGGATGAGCCTTCCGGGCAGGAAATGCTCCGAGACGAGCTCCTTCGAGATCAATGTCCGCTCGGGGAAGCATTCCCGTATCTCGGACAGGAGATCCGACCGGTGTGCGTAGAGCTCGGACACGGTCTTTCCGAGGCAGTCCCGCGAGCGCCCGCCTGTGAGAATTTCGGCCGCCCGGTTGCAGTCGACGAGGACAAAATCGCCGTCCCGGTGCCGCCAGGTGAAGATGGCGAGCGGATTGTTCTGGTATTGCTCGCGGAATCGGACCTCGCTCGCCTCCAGCGCCGCCTGCGTCTCCTTCTGCTCCGTGATATCCCGGCCCACCGACTGATACTCGACGATCGTCCCGGAGCGGTCGAAGATCGCGCGGTCGCTCCATCGCTGCCAGTGCACGGCGCCGTCCGGCATGACGATCCGCTGCTCGATCGTATCGACGGGGTGCTCCGGGGTCAGGGAGGCAAAGAACCGGTCCAGCCGTTCCCGGTCCCCGGCGGGGATCTTCGGCCGGAACCGGTGCCCGAGGATCTCGTCGCGGTTCACGCCGAAATATCGGCAGTAGGCGTCGTTGACGAAGACGTGGGTACCGTCCGGTAAAAACCGGCAGACGAACTCGGTCTGGTCCTCGACAACATTCCTGTACTGCTCCTCGCTCTCGCGGACCGCGTCCTCGGCCCGTTTCCGGTCGGTGATGTCCACCGCGAACCCGCCGATGAGCGGCGGTTTGTTCTCGCGATCGATCCGGAATTTATGGGTCTCGAAGATCCTCCTCTCTCCATTCTTGTCGACAAGGCTTTCGATGGCTGTACGGCACCCTTCCTCGAGGGTCCGCCGGTCGTCCTCGATCATCTTCTCGGCAGCGTCCTCCGGGAACAATTCGCGGACCGATCGGCCGACCCATTTGCTGGCACCGAAGATCTCCTCCATATGCCGGTTGACGAAGAGGTTCGTGAATTGAGCGTCCTTGATGAAGGCCGCGACCGGAAGACGGTCCATGAACGCCGCGAACCGCCCCTCACTTTCGCGCAGACTCTCCTCGACCCGTTTCCTCTCGGAAATATCCCGGATCGACTCGATCGCGCCGATGATCTCGCCCTGCCGGTTGTAGAGGGGGCCCGCCTTCCCCATGAGCACGACCGGCTCTCCCGTCGGCAGGGTGAGTGAGATGTCGGCGATCAGGGTACCCCTCTCACGAACGATATGCTCGTAGCTTCGAGCGATGACCTCGTCCGATTCGGATGTCAGATCGATCAGGATCGGTCGTCGGTGGCCGTAGAAGGGGACTGCATATTCGTAGTCCCCCCTTCCCAGCATCTCCGCCGCCGGTACGCCCGTCATCTCCTCGATGGCGCGGTTCCAGGAGATGATGCGGCCGGCCCGGTCGATCGCGAAGGTGGCGTCCGGCAGGAAGTCGATGAGATCGGCCTCCCTGCATTCGAGGTCCCGTATGCTCTCCTCCGCGGCCCTCCGATCGGCCTCCTCGTCGATGGCCTTGAGCGCGAACGAGATGTCGACGGCCAGCTCGTCCAGAAGGCCGACGATCTCCTCGTCGAAAAACCCGGTCACCGATGCATACAGGGCTATCAGACCGGCATTTTTCGTTCCGAGGGCGAACGGGAATGCTGCAATTGCCAGATACCCGCGTTTCAGAGCATGCTCGCGCCAGAGCGCCATGCTCGGGTCGCCGGCGATATCATTGGTGTAGGTGTATCTTCCCTCGCGGTATGCCGTGCCGGTCGGACCGCGGCCGCGGGGAACATCCTCCGTCGAGATCTCGATACGGTCGAGGTATCCCTCGACGTGCCCGGCAGATGCCACGGGCCGGATGGTCTTCCGCTCCGGGTCCGCGAGGCCGATCCAGGCCATGCGGAACCCCCCGGTCTCCACGAGGACCCGGCAGATCTCGGAGAAACATTCGTCCTTTGTCCGGATGCGGACCATCGCCCGGTTGGTGGCGGAGAGCACCGAGTACAGCCTGTTGAGCGATTGGATCTTCTCCGCGGTCCGGTGGTTCTCGACTGCGGTCCGGATCTTGTGGGTCAGTTCGGCGAACTGGCTCCTCGGGTCGCCGCCTTTCTGGATATAAAAATCCGCCCCTTCGTTGATGGCCTGGATAGCGACCTCTTCACGCCCTCGCCCGGTGAAGAGAATGAACGGGACGGTATCGCCCGAGGCCCGTACTCTCTTCAGAAACTCGATGCCGTCCACGCCCGGCATCTGGTAATCGGAGACGATGNNTACTCCTTCGAGTCCAGCAGGGGAAGCGCCGCGGAAGCGGAAGTGACGGTGTCGACGGTGAACCGGCCGCTCCGTTCGAGGAATAACTTGCAGATCCCGAGCAGACCGGGTTCGTCGTCGACGTAGAGGACGCGTATCCCATCTGCCATGATACGTTCACTTCTTACCATTGAGGATATTACCTTTGTTATTCTCATTCCGCGAGAGGTTTC
>DUGU01000076.1:1881-3444 GCA_013331215.1 Methanoregulaceae archaeon | reverse complement strand
CTCGAGACGCCGTCCTGCTTCGTCGAGATCGGGTCGGGCCCCGAGCAGTGGACGGACCCAATCGCATCCGAGGCCGTGGCCCGGGCCGTGCTGACGGCGGTCCCTGACCCGCTCGCCGTCCCGCTCCTCGGGCTCGGCGGCACCCAGTACGCTGCCCGACAGACCGCGGTCGCGCTCTCGACCCGCGGAGCCTTCGGCCACATCGTCCGCACGGACGATCTGCCACGGCTCGACGGCCCGATGGTCGCCCACCTCGTCGAGGCCTCGGGCGCGGTCGGCGCGTATGTCGACCGCAAGGCCGTGCCCCATGCCGGGCTCGACCGGCTCGAGGCCCTGCTCGGGGATGCCGGGCTCCCCCTGCTCGGCGAGAGCGCCCTCGCCGGCCTCGGCGAACTCCCCTGGGACGATTACGCGGCCCTGCTCGCCCTCGCGGCCGTGATCGCGCCGGGAGCCGGCCTCAGGGTCGGTTCGCTCGCCTCGTGCCCGGACCCGGTGGCCGTACGCCTGGACCCCGAGCTCGTTGCCGAGGCGCTCCGAGCGGACGAATCGGGCCTTGCTGAGGCCGCGGAAGCCCTCCCGGCGGTCGGATTGGCCGGGGAAGGACGGCTCCTGCCCGTCCTCCTCGCGCCGAAGGCTTTGGCGGAACAGATCATACATGATTTAATAACCCTGTGTGTAAAATCCATAACGGGTAACCAGCAGACCGCCATCGTGGGCGACCGTCTGATCATCAGACGAGAACGGTTCGATCCGAAAAAGGCGTCCGCACTCGGCGTGCCCCCGGGACCGCTGTTCGGACGGCTGCAGCGCGGCGAGACCGTGGTCATCGACGGACTGGAGATACGCCCGGAGATGGTGCGGTCCCCCTGCGCCACCGAGGTCTTTGTAGAGGGGTTGGAGAAGTATCTATGAGGTCAATAGTCGAGGAAGCGCTCGCTCGGGTCAAGGACAGCGACCACATGATGGACTATGCACAGAACAACGAAGATCTCGAGGAGGTGCTCCGCGAGCTCCGGACCGAGATCGTCGTGATCGGCTGCGGAGGCGGCGGGTCCAATACGATCACCCGGATGATGGAGGAGGGGATCCACGGCGCCCGCCTCATCGCGGTGAACACGGACGCCCAGCACCTCTCGCGGGTCCAGGCGGACCAGCGCATCCTGATCGGCCGGCAGCGGACCCGGGGCCTCGGCGCCGGATCGCTCCCGCAGATCGGCGAGGAGGCGGCGCTCGAGACCGAGGAGGAGATCCGCCGGGCCGTCTCTGGCGCGGACATGGTCTTCATCACGGCCGGCCTCGGGGGCGGCACGGGCACGGGCTGTGCCCCCGTCATCTCGAAGGCGGCCCGCGAAGAGGGCGCGCTCACGATCGCGGTCGTGACCCTGCCCTTCGTGGCCGAGGGCGCGATCCGGATGGAGAACGCCGAGGCCGGGCTCGAGCGCCTGCGCGACGTCGCGGACACGGTGATCGTGGTCCCGAACGACCGGCTCCTCGAGGTTGTGCCGCGGCTCCCCCTCTACGCCGCGTTCAAGGTCGCCGACGAGGTGCTGATGCGGGCGGTCA
>DUGU01000076.1:0-1870 GCA_013331215.1 Methanoregulaceae archaeon | reverse complement strand
CGCGGCGGCGTCGCGATGATCGGCATGGGCGAGTCCGACTCGGAGGACAAGGCGATCGACTCGGTCAAGAAGGCCCTCCGCTCCCCGCTCCTCGACGTCGAGATCTCAGGCGCGACCGCAGCCCTCGTCAACGTGGTCGGCGGTCCGGACATGACCATGGAGGAGGCCGAGGGCGTCGTCCAGGAGGTCTACAACCGGATCGACCCGAACGCGCGGATCATCTGGGGCGCGCAGATCGACCCCGACATGGAGCACAAGATGCGGACCATGCTCGTCGTGACGGGCGTCCGCTCGCCGCAGATCTACGGCCGCTCCGAGAAGAAGACGCCGGTCGTGAACCGGCAGTTCGATATCGACTTCCTCAAGTGATTTCGTCATGGTAGACCTCAACACAATACGCGACCAGGTCAAGGACGTCAGGATCTCGAAGATCAACGTCAATGAAGAGCTCTTCCGCAAGTACTGGCGGGTGCTCAAGCTCGCCCGGACGCCGACGCGGGACGAGTTCCAGAAGATCGCGCTCGTGGCCGCAGCCGGCGTGGTGCTGATCGGGCTGATCGGGTTTGTCATCTACGAACTGATGCTGGTGTTGCCGAAGTGAACGGGGACGAGGCGCCCGAGCTCCACTACTTCGCGGTCAAGACCACCTCGAAGCAGGAGCGGACGGTCGCCGACAACATCCGGAAGGCGGTCGAGCAGTCCGACATCAAGGTCTACTCCGTGATCGCGCCGAAGGAGCTCCAGGGCTACGTGCTGATCGAGACTCCCGAGGAGTTCGCCCGGATGGAGCAGCTGGTCGAGCGCGTTCCGCACGCCCGCGCCGTGGTCCACGGCGAGACCTCCTTTGCCGAGATCCAGCATTTCCTCGTGCCGAAGCCTGTCGTCGCGGGGATCAACGAGGGGACGATCGTCGAGCTGATCGCGGGCCCGTTCAAAGGCGAGAAGGCCGTGGTCAAGCGCGTCGACACCGGGAAGGAGGAGATCACGGTCGAGCTCTACGAGTCCGTGGTCCCGATCCCGATCACCGTCCGCGGCGACAATGTCCGCGTGATCGACAACTCCGTGCCCGAGGACTGACCCCCTCCCGGGCACGTTTCTGTACCTCCTTCGACGGCCGGATACCCGGCTCCCATCCTCTTCGCTCCCTCGGGGCCACTCTCCTGCTCAACACCACGAAGACGGCTGGCCCGACCATCCCGTGCGGCCTATTCTTCGGCGGCACCTACCGGGCCGCGCCGGACGGCACGGAATTCTCCGAGACGCACCCTGATGCGGATGGCGATGGTTCTGCGAGGAGCCGTTCGTGATCGATACGGGGACGGTAGATTACCTTCCGCTCGCGGTGCCGGCCCGGCCCTCTCGATGGTTCCCGGCGGTGCCGACGACTATCAATGAGGATGGGAAGTACGATGATGTGAACGGCAACGGCCGGATCTACTTCGCCGACGTCGTCCGTCTCTTCAATCACCTCTGAGGAGGCCGCTCTTCATTCCGTCGGGGAGAAGACATCAGCCCGTATATACTCGTAGCGTCACTAAGCTGGGATGCCGATCCTACCGGATCCCATCGCCGTCGTGGCGACATCGTCCGCCGCACCGGAGGCGGCGCACGCCGCTGCACCGTCCTCGCCCGCACCGCGGACCGGCTGGGCGTACAAGTGGATCGCGCTGCTCGTCACCTCGCTCGGAACCCTCGGCGGTGTCCTGAACGGATCCACGCTGATCATCGCCCTGCCCACGATCATGATCGCGCTCAACACGACCCTGATCGGCGTGATGATCCCGCTCGTGGTCTACCTCCTCGTCACGACGATCACGGCTCCGCTCTGGGGCAGGCTCGCCGACATCTACGGGCGCAAGCGCCTCTACCT
>DUGU01000009.1 GCA_013331215.1 Methanoregulaceae archaeon | reverse complement strand
CGAGGAGCAACCGGACGACGCCGCGGCGATCAGGGCCCTTCATACGGCCGCCTTCGAGGGAGAGGTCGAAGCGGCCATCGTCGACCGCCTCCGCGAGGGATGCCCGGACCTGCTCTCGCTCGTGGCCGTGGACGGCGAGAGGGTGGTCGGGCACGTCCTCTTCAGCCCGGTGACCGTCGATGCCGGGCCCGTCGGGATGGGGCTGGCCCCGCTCGCCGTCCTGCCGGAGTTTCAGCGCCGCGGGATCGGCTCGGCCCTGGTCGAGCGCGGCCTCGCGACCCTTCGCGACCGTGGATGCCCGTTCGTCATCGTCCTCGGCCACCCAGAGTACTATCCGAGGTTCGGGTTCGAACGGGCGTCCGTTTATGGGCTGGCGAGCCAGTGGGAGGGCGTCCCCAACGAGGCCTTCATGGCCCTCGTGTTCGATGCCGGTGCCATGGCGAGGACCGGGAGCGTGGCCCGGTACCGCGCCGAGTTCGACGAGGCGATGGAGTAAGAACTGCCTCCCCGCGGCAATGATATGGCGAGGGACGATCCGTTCCGCCCCGCGTCATTGGAAGGCACGAGTTCATCGGCGCGCCGGGCCACGCCGCGGACCCTGCCCGTTACCGGGCCCGGGGCTCTGCAATGAAGGGCAACCATATCGCGAGCGTGACCGACCATCCGCAGTCGACCGTCGAGGTCCGTCCGCCGACCGTTAAAAGCGTGAACAAGGCCGGCGCCATGGTCGAATACTATCCTCGACGCCGACGAGGGGATGATGAAACGAACGAAACGGGCGGACCCCCCGGAGACCAATCCGCGAGTGGTGCCGCCCAGCCCCGAAGGGCATCCGGCATATCGCGCTTCGTGCTGATATCTCTGGCGGTCGTATACCGGTACGCTTCGCAATCGTGTACGGGCGGCGGTGCCTTTCCGTGGCACCGGCCCTTACCGTTATCCCTCCGCGTGGCCAGGCTCGAGTGATGCAGGAGACCGTCGCCCTCCGGCCCCCCCGTGATCGGCAGCGAAACGGACCCGCAAATCGGGGCCGACTCATCGGGTCGGATAGAGACGAATATCCTATCCCCCCAAAACGAGAATCGCGTCTGTCTCTCTCCTTTCGGCGAGAGGGCCGCGCCGGAGGGCATCGCCGATCTGTTCGCTCGGCGCCGATTACGATCAACGACGGTTTCCCGGGCCCGTTTATCGCGGGATCTCGCCGAACTGCGCTGTTCTCGTCTTCACCTCGGGAAAGTGAATCTGACCAGGCTGCCGCACCCCGACGCAATCGCGCCCGCGCTCGCAACCCTCCTCGAGGCCCTCCCGACGGCTGGCGCCGCCCTCGGCCCCCCAGCCCCGGGTCGTCGACCCCGTGCCCCCAGCCACCCCCGCCGAAAGCGTGTCCCTTCTCGAGATTGCCTTCGGCCTCGCCTTCGAGAACGTCGAGTACGAGGCCGAGGTCTTCCCGGGACCCGTCTATCGGTCAGGGACCGGGTGCGTGGCTCGTCTTCGGGATGGGGGCCATGGTCGTCACCGGTTCCCTATCGCTCGATAAGGTGCGAACGGTCGCGGACGATCTCCGATACCTCATCGACACGGCCGGCGCATGGATACGGACACGACCGACGACCGCAGCCGGCGCGGTACCTCCCGCGCCGTCACGGCGCCCGGTCTCTCGCGGCCGACCTGAGCGTGCGAGCCAGGCCGCCACGCGCCAGGCCGGCCGAACGGAGGCCGCACAGGCCGCCGTATTATGTTTCTCCGGCCGTTTCGCGCGGGACGACGGAGCGAAGAAATTACCCGGAGCCGTCCACGAACGCGAAGCGATCGCCGGCCAGGCCGAAACGGGGACCACCGCAAGACAGATGCGATCGGACCCACGCGATGTATAAGGGAGACATATGAGCCACGCACCTTTCCCTGCCCTGAAGATCCAGAACGTGGTTGCGACCGCGAAGGTCGCGACCGTGCTCAACCTCGCCGAGCTCGCCGAGCGGATACCCGGCGCCGAGTACGACAAAAAGAAGTTCCCGGGGCTCGTCCTCCACATGTCCTCGCCGAAAGTGACCGTCCTGGTCTTCAGCCCAGGTAAGCTCGTGCTCACCGGCATGCCGCACCCGGACGTGCTCCCGGCCGCCTTCTCGAACGTGCTCGAGGTCCTCCGGGCCGCCGGCGCCGAGCTCGAGCCGTTCGACCCGCCTCGCGTCGTCAATATCGTCTCGAGCGGCAACTTCGGCGAAGGAGTCGCCCTGCAACGGCTCGCCATCGCCATGAACCTGGAGCACATCGAGTACGAACCGGAGGTCTTCCCCGGGCTCGTNNTACCGGGTTGCCGACCCCAAAGGCGTGGTGTTGGTGTTCGGGAGCGGGGCGTTCGTGGTCACGGGGACGCGGACCGAAGACCAGGCCTCACGAGTCGTGGAGGAGATCCGGCACGCGATCGACCAGGCCGGCGCGTGGATCCCGGCCTGATACGATCGGCCCCCGGTCCGACGCGCGGGCCCGCCGCGGTCACGCCGCCGACTCGAGGAACTCCCTGAGGGCGACGGCGTTATTGTGCTCCTCGTCGCGGGAGGCGAACAGGAACGTCACCGGGTCGTGATCCCTGAGCACGGCCCGGAGGTCCGCGAGGACGGACGGCCGCCCCCTGATCTCGTCGAAGTATCTCCTTCGGAACTCCTCCCACTTTTCGGGGTCGTGGCCGAACCACGTCCTGAGCTCCGTGCTCGCCCCGGCGTCCTTGACCCAGAGGTCCACGTGCGCCTGCTCCTTCGAGAGGCCCCGGGGCCAGAGCCGCTCGACGAGCACCCGGTACCCGTCACTCTTCTCCGCGGGCCAGTACGCCCGTTTCAACACGATGGTCATGATGCGCCGTGGGCGATTCTCGCGGCGCACTTATTAAATGATCTCCCCTATCCACGGCGGCCGGCGGAGAACTTGGGGGAATCCGATGACGATCCCGTCGCCCGGTGCGGAGGCCGAAAGATCCTTCACCGGCGGGCGGTCGAGAACGCCGCCGGGGCACAACGCTTATCAGGGTGACCGGCCCCGGGCCGCCCACCGGGGCTGATCGGGATGCTGATACGTGGGATCAACGGAAGCCCGCGGGGGGAGCGCGGCGCGACCATGCGCCTCGTCCGCGCCGTCCTCGGCGGGGCGAAGGAGGGCGGGGCAGAAATCGAGGCCCTGAACCTGGTCGACTACGACCTCCGGTTCAAAAACGCTTGCATCGTCTGCTTCCCGGGCGGCGACTGCGCGTTCACGGACGACTTTGCCGAGATGTACGGGCGGATCCGGGCCGCGGACGGGCTCGTCCTGGACTCGCCGGTCTCCATCGACCTCGTCTCAGGCCAGATGAAGATCCCGATCGACCTGATGGCCGACGGGATCCGGTGCCAGTCGCTCGCGGGCAAGTATGGCTGCGCGGTGGCCACCTCCGGCGACCACGCCGAGAAGGAGGTCGCGACGTACCTGAACCACGTCCTCAAGATGTTCGGCGCGACGCCCGTGGGCGAGGTCGCCGTGGCGGCGGGGAAGGACGGCGCCGCGATCGGAGCCGCCGAGGGCCGGGTGGCCGAGCTCGGGCGGACCCTGGCGGACGCTGTCGCGACGAAGCGGCCGTAGCCGGAGATCGACCAGTTCCACCGGCGGTACCAGGAGAAGTTCGCGGAGATCATCAACGGCCCGCCGCCGGAACGACCCTCGGACTACGACTCCTGGGCCGACCGCACCTGGCGCTGGTGACCCGGCGCCTTCGCCATCCTGGGGCCCTGCCGCGCCGCCACGGGGGCGGCGCACGCCCGTCGGCCCGGGTTACCCCTCGACCATGACAAACTGGCCTTTGCCGACCATGCACTCCGGGCAGACCCCGTCGTCCGGCAGGGCCTCGAACTCCACCCCGGGCGGAACTCCCGCCGTCGGGTCTCCCACCTTCGGGTCGTAGACATATCTGCACCCGATGCATTTGTAACGAACCATCTGTTCTGCCATTGTTCCAGCCTCGAATCTGTCGTCTCTCAGCGGTGCCCACCGTGTCCGTCTGTACTCCCGTGCTCGTCGCCGTGTCCGCCGGCTCCCGTCACCGACATGAAGAGGTTATGGGCATACACCACCCAGCCGATGAACGCCTCGATGAACTCGCGGCCGGCGGCGACGTCGTCCACGTCGTACGTCTTCTTCTCCATCACGTGACGGAAGCGGCGGGCGAGATCGTCCTCGACGGTCTCGAGGATGAAGTTGATCGTCTCCCCGGGATCCCCGGTCTCGATCGCCTTCTCCGCCCTCGGCACGACCGGGCCTTCGCTCAGGCCGGCGGGTTTCATGCCGGTGTACGGGGCCCCCTCGCCGGCACGGTGGAGCCGGATGGCGTTCTCGAAGAACCAGTCGTCGGCGACCTCCCGCGCCTCCCCGCCGGCTTTTCTCGCCCGCAGGGCCTTCTCGAAGATGCCCCTGAATTCACCTTCGGATTCCTCAGGAATCCAGATCAGTACATAATTGAGATTCCCCGTCTCCAGCGCCTTCATCGCCGCTTTCACGACGGGACCGTCCCTGGTATCACAATGTGGTGGCATGGCCTATCGCTCCATGATCGTTATCCAACTGCAATGCAGCGCCCGGTCCGACATTGGACCGGCGGTGATCTCCGAGGTCGGGAACCGTCGCCATGTATGGCGAACGTCCGTCATCCCTCTCGCTTCTCCACGAGCTTCCGGTACACCTCCTCGCCGACGCATTGCTTTGCGTACTTGCACCACTGGACGCACGAGAGGAGATCGTTGTACACGGTAAAGTCGCAACCGGGGCACGCTACCGAGACGTCGTTCGAGAAGACCTCGACCTCCGCGCCGCACTGGGGGCATTGTTTAACCGCGAGCGAGGGGGTCCGGAGATTCGCGGAGCCGGGACAGTGACCGAGCACCCGTTACGCCCCCGCCGTTTTGAACTCCCTCAGCAGCGCTTCGCCGTACTTCGCCGACTTCTTCGAGGGGACGTAGTTGAGCGCCCGCGTCCGCTTGAGCAGCTCCTCCGTGATGGCGGCGTCATCGGAGAGCTGCAGCTTCCGCACCTCCGCGATGATCCAGTCCAGTCTGTCGATCCCCGTCTCGATGCCGTCAATGGAGATCCGCCGGGTAGAGGTTTTGTCCGGCGGGATCCCGCCGCAGATCGTGCAGTAGTAGCCGTCCGTCTCGTTTCCACCCATGGGGTCACTCCCGGATCATGGTCAGCGTCATCTTGAACTTCGTGAGCGCGCTGAGCGCGTGCGGCACGTTCGCGGGGAAGATGATCGTCTGGCCCGCCGTCATCTGGAACGTCTCCCCGGCGACCCAGACCTCGCACTCGCCGTCGATGATCGTCACCACGGCGTCGAACGGCGCCGTGTGCTCGGAGAGCCCCTCGTCCTCGTCTAACGAGAAGACCGTGATGCTCCCGGCCTTCCTGTTCACGAGCATGCGGCTCGCGACGGTCCCCTCCTGATAGGCGACGACGTCCCGGAGGTCGAGGACCTTCCCGAGCAGGTCCGCCCGCTTTCGGTCCTGCTTTTCAGGGCTTTCGAGTTTGAATTCCACCATGATGGTACACCACTGGCATGCAGGTTGGATATGAGATACTCGCACTCATCGCTGCGGATCGTCTGCGCGCCGGCGATACTGTAGCGCGCCGGCCACCGGGCAGGCGTCCGTGCACCGTCCGCAGAGGTAGCACTCCGATCTTCCGTCGCTCCGTTTCGCCTCGTCGGTCGGGCAGGTCCGTTCGCACTTCCTGCACTCGATACAGGCGCCGGTCCGCTGCAGCCGGAAGACGCTCTTCCAGCCTGCGAGCGAGAGGAGAAGGCCGTACGGACAGACGAGGCGGCAGAACGGGCGGTAGAGCGTTGTGGAGACCAGCAGCACGGCGCCGAATACGAGTGCCCCGACCGTCGGCAGGAGGTAGAAGAAATCCCTGATGCCGAACCACGCGAGCAGCGAGGTCGACAGAGCGAACGCCATGACGAGGAACACCACGAAGAATGCGGCCCGCACGAGCGCGAACGCGGTCTTCTGCCGCGAGACCACCTTGGGGACGGGCGCGTGGTAGGCGAGCTCCTGCACGGCGCCGACAGGGCAGAGGTAGCCGCAGAAGACCCTCCCCGCGACGAGCGTCAGCAGAAACAGGACCGAGAGCCCGACGGCGCCGGCGACGAGCGAGGCGCCGAGCCCCTCTGCATCGTGGAGCACGAGCTGCTGGAACCCCCAGGGCATGACGGGGGAGAAGATGAGGAACCCCAGCGCGGCCGTGACGACGAGGATCAGCAAGCCGACCTTCTGCCGCCACCGTCCGGAATACCAGAGGCACGCGATGACGACGATCAGCGCCAGGGCGTAGACGAGCCCGATCGCACTGGGGACCTGCTCGACGACCATGGAAGTGTCAGTCCTCGCGGANNGCCGGCAGGATGCCCAGCTGCCGCATCAGGCCCATCAGGTTCACCTCGCCCCAGAGCTCGGCGATCCGCCCGTCCTGTATGCGGAATATCTCGATGCCGGTCATGGTGATCGCCCGCCCCGTGGGCGGCACGCCCATGAACTCCCCGCCGTGGACGCCCCGCGCCGTGAAGCGGGCCGTGACCCTGTCCCCCTCGGCCACGAGCTCCTCGACGGTCACGTGCAGGCCATCGAAGGCGGCGCGGCATGCGGTGATCACGTTGTTCATCTCCTCGATCCCCGGCCCGGGTGTCGGCAGGGGGACGTGCAGGGAGAAGTCGGGGTGGAGCAGGGCGTTCGCCGCCGCAATGTCGCCCGAGGAGGGGCCGACCTCGAAGAACCTCCGGACGATCGCGCTGTTCGTATCCTCGGTCGCTGTCCGAGCCATGACATATGCTCGACAGGTAACTATTTAATTCTGTTGTCCCTAACAAAGTAACATATGGAATCGGCCGTGGAAGACCTCGTCCGGCTGGGCCTCAGGGAGTACGAGGCCCGGATTTACACCGCGCTCGTCGGGCTGGGCGAGGCCCCCGTCCGCCGGATCCACGAGGTCAGCGGCGTCCCGCGCCCGCGGGTCTACGACGTCCTCAACGCCCT
>DUGU01000294.1 GCA_013331215.1 Methanoregulaceae archaeon | reverse complement strand
GGGTTGAAATGACACTATACCCATGTTTGATGAAACCGGTCCGCTCCGGCCCAGCCGATGATGTATAATATCCGACCTCGATTTTCCTAAAAAGGCCCTGATTCGTCGAAACACATATCGGATCATCACAATAATTCCCAATCGTGAATCCGGACCCTCTTGAGAGCATCGACAATCTCCTGGATATTTACGGAAAATTCATAGAGTCAATGACGTTCAACCCAAACGTTATCCGTTGTCTCTTTGTGAATGCATACAACTCCTTCTTTGCAGGAAGGATGCTAACTGAGAGCGGCCTGATCACTCAATCGAACAACTGTCTGAGAATGGGTTTAGAGAGTACGTGGCTTGGGCTAATCCTTCTCAAGGAGCCCGAACTCGGATTGCAATGGGCCTTCGGCATTGCGGTTGATGGAGCAAAGAAAGTGCTGATATCACTGGAAAATCCTTCCGAAATCCGACAAAGATTACCAGCAACGGCGAGGATCAAAGTCGAAGACAGGCGTGATCTCTACAAAGCTCTCTCGGATAAAAGCCATACAAAACTCTCCAGCGTCACTCGATTCTCCATGCCACCCAACAGTTCTCCAGGGGATGGTTTTATCGATTGCATCCCGATGGGTGGCATGAGAGGTGAGGAGAACATCGCCCGGATCCTTCGACCCGTCGAGACAGTGCTGACCTTTGCTCTCGCCGAGATTGAAGATAGCCTTCAACAGCGTCTTCTGGATAAGGATTGGGTCTGGAACCGTGTCGACCTCGTCGACATTTCAGAAGGCGGTGGCGGTAATGATGATGGATCGTTCGAACCTCATGTCACCTCGCAAGGTCGCCCGGGGGCCGATCCGATGCAGGCCATGGCGCTGCTGAATGCGATACGACACCAGCGAATCTAAACTGTTACAAACGATATTCTGACTGATGCCCGCGAAACACCGTTCCCGGAAAAAGACGACGCCGTCCTTCCTCGACGGCCTCGCGGTGCTCCTCCGCGAACGCTACCCCAACGCCCCCAGATGGTTCATCGACCTTCCGCCTTCAGCCGAGAGCTACGGCGACCCGCCCGAGGTCGTGGTCGAGCAGAACGAGGACGAGGTCCGCGTCTCCCGGTTCGAGCAGGATTGGCCTCATCCCCATGAGCCCGTCGTGAACCCGGTGCTGCTCGGCAGCGTCCGGTGGCAGGAGCTCGCGCCGGCTGTCGCGCTCGAGCTCTGCCGGCTGCTCATCGACGAGGCCTCGCGGCAGCGGCGCGCGTCGTTCCGGATGTGCCGGTACTGCGGCCGGACGCTCGGCCCGGAGCACATGCACACCAACGACGTCTGCCAGGGATGTGCCGAGCGGTACCTTGGGGTCGTGCATTGATGCGAAAGAGCGTACCTCGATCGGCTCTGATTGCAGCCAATTGTACAGAGCTCTCCTCAGTTGATATCGCGGTGCGGGCAGAACTCGAGCCGGTAACAATTCCTTGTAATAATTTGGCCGGAAGGGTCCGTCAACATATTATAATCTAACTCAAAGGAGCTTGGATTTTGCTCCGTTCACGCGTTCGGCGTAGTATCAACCTTCCGGTTGCCGCTCCGGAGCGATATCATTAAAAGCATTAAAACAGATCGATTATACACCAAGCAGCTCACAATGGAACTACAAGCCTATGACGGTATCACGCGCCCGCACGGGATACCAGACCGGCGACAGGAAGGGAACCGGGGCGGCGCCAGGATTTTTTCTCCGGCGTCGGCCGCAATATCTGTAACGATAGATACGATAGCGGGAAACAACGACAATCCGGCACCCGCGAAGGGCAAGGGGAGACCCGTTGCACGGCTCCCCTCGAGAGAACGGCACTAGTGCCACAGGGAGCAGCCCTTGGACGAACCCCTCCAAAGGTTTGTGAAGGCCCCCGTAACCGGCCTCCCCTACCGTAGGTCGGTTCTTCTTTCGGGTGCCCGGTTAACTGGCATCTGACATGGTCTACAACGAGTCTACCAGATGTGGCGTCCGTCCGATGGACACGACGATGGACGCGCTCGCCCGGAGTCTTTCCGGGATTGCACAGATCGAGAGAGTCGGCGGCTTCAGGCCGAAGCGGTCCGCAGTCGCTATCCGGCACAGCACCGAAATTGCCGGCATGCAAACCGATACCGGCACAGGTATCGGGGATAGAGACGAGACCGAGGACTGCGGGGGTGAAGCGGCATGAGCGGAGATTATCTGCTTGCCCCCTACATCGATGGGAACGCCGACCTAGCCCTCCTCGAGGGTCGGCCCGTTGAACTGGCTCGGCTCGACGTCCTATGGTCCAGGGACCACGCAGAGGTCCGATACTGGATGCCGCTCCTCCCCGACCCCCCGTTTGCCGAACTTCTCAGCCAAACCGCATCGAGCCTTCTCAATGATGGTCTTGCCGACCTGGCACCCATACTGACCGCGGAGGCGCGAGCGTCCCCAGGGACGCCGCTTCATCTGTTCCGCATCTGCTACGCGGTCTCGGTCGACGATCAAGGCCGATATTCCTATCGGGCTGCACCCTTGATGCGGCCGTCATTGGCGGAGGCCTTCGATGGCAAGCTCGCGGCGGTTGCGACGGCGATCGTGGATGCGACCATCGGGATGGGGGCCGCGGATATCGAACAGATGGCGAGGCAATTCCAGACGGCTCCACAGACCGGGCAACGTGGACGTGGGGGATGATCCGGCGGACTAAGAGCGATCAGGCCCCCGCGCTCTTCCATGACGACTGCGTCGAAATGGTCCAAAGCGTGGACATTATGGCGGGGGCAATGCGGTCGCCCTGTTCCGACTGCAAGGAGCCAACCCCATCGGCAGAGGCCGCCGCGGGTGCTCGAAAGAGCACGGTCTGCCTCCCTTCGTACTGTTTTCTGACAATCTCCAAACCTGAGCGAATGTAAATGATCGAGATCCACCCCAACCTCTTCATCGGCAACGAGTACGACTACGAACACCAGGTCCGCGGACAGCCCGGCTGGCGCGTCGTCCACGCCTGCAAGGACCCGTACCACCGCCAGGCCCTCGGCTACACGGGAAGGGCAGCGTCGAAAGACCACCCCGAGTACCTCATCGCCCGCCGCGACGGCCGGCTCATCCTGAACCTGATCGACCCCCCGAACCCGGATTTCGTGCCGAAGGAGATCATCGACGCCGCGCTCGACTACATCCGGGCGAACACCCCAGACACCCGCGTCCTCGTCCACTGCAACCAGGGTGAGTCGCGCTCGCCCGCGATCGGCATTCTCTACCTTGCGGCGTACACCGACCGCCTCCCTCGCAACTTCCTCGAGGCCGAGGCGGAGTACCAGCGGATCTACCCGCCCTACAACCCCGGCCGCGGCATACGGGGATTTCTGATCAACAATTGGGAGGGCTATCTCGGCGCCGAGTAGAGGCACCGGCAACCGGGGACGGAACGAAGGGGGGTTGGCTAAGATCCGCGGACATCCCTGCGGATCCGTCAGAAGCCCCCCCTCCCTACCCTCTCCGGACCCGCTCCGCTTGCGAACTGCAGCGGACTCCAGAGCAAGCCGACTATCACCGCGACTCATCCCTTTTTCTTCCGCCAACGACGAGATCTATTCAGCGTGCAGTCGGACGGTCTCCGCGTTCGGACCACTGACACCTCAGAAGGCGCAACCCCATGACCATACCCACCAACGACGAGATCCTCGCCCTGCTCGATCGGCTCGACACCTCGACCGCCGACGACCTCGAGTCCGAGTACCTCGACTTTAAGCCGTGGAGCGACGCCAAGTCCGAGTTGAAGGTGGCAATCGAGTACGCCGTCTGCTTTGCCAATGCCGGCGGTGGCGCCATCGTCTTTGGCGTCGAGGACGGCATCCGTGGACGCCAAAATGCCATTCACGGCGTCAGGAACTATACCCTTGAGAAATGGAGGCAGGGGATCTTCGACGGGACTGTCCCCTCCCTCCCCGTCGATGTCGAGGAGATGCCCGTCCCCGAGGGGACCGGAACACTCCTCGTCGTTCGAATACCCAAGGGAAGCTATCCGCCGTACGGAACGAAACGCGGCCTCTATCGCCGACGGATCGGAAAGAGCTGCAAGGCCCTGCACCCTGCCGAGCATACCCGGGAGCGGTATTCCAAGGGCCTCGTCGATTGGACCGGCGAACCCGCCGACGGAGTCGGGGTCGACGATCTCGACCCCGTAGAGATCGCCCGCGCTCGCCGTTTCCTCCGCGCACGAAACCCGGAATCCCCCCTGCTCAGTCTCGATGACGGGGCGTTCCTCATGGAGATTCAGGCGGTCCGCCAGGAGCATGTGACCAACGCCGGCCTCCTCCTCTTCGGCCGTCCCGACATCCTCCGGGACTACTGCCATCAGAGCCAGGTGCATTACGTCCACCAGACCTCCGAGACGACCGTCGCCCGGAACGACCTCTGGAATCTCGGCCTGCTTCAGATCATCGAAAACCTCGAATCCGTCTTCACCAGCCCGTTAAATCCCGAAGAGGAGATCGAGGTCGGCCTGACCAAGATCCGGATTCCCGCCTTCCCCCTCGTTGCCGTCCGCGAGGCGGTGCTCAACGCCGTCACGCATCGGGATTACACGAACCCTGGCGAGGTCCTCATCCGCCATCTCCCCAACCGGCTCGTCGTCACAAGCCCCGGCGGTTTTATCGGCGGCATCACGCCGAAGAACATCCTGACCCACGAGTCTGTCCAGCGGAACCGCACGCTCGCGAACGCCTTCGTCCAGTTACGGCTCGTGGAATCCGCCGGCGTCGGCCGCTCCCGCATCTTCGGCTCCATGCTCAACTACGGCAAGAGGATCCCCGTCTACGAAGCCGACGACTTCCAGGTCACGCTCAACATCTATGACGGCACCTTCGATCGCCGGATGGCCGCGATGATCGCGAAGTGGACTTCGGAGGGGATGGAGATCGGCCTCGCCGAGCTCCTGGTCCTCTCCTATCTCAAGGACAACCCGTTCCTCGACACCTTCAGCGCAGCTGACCTCCTCCAGGTCAGCCCCGATCAGGCCCTCAGAACGCTTGATCAGATGACATTGTCGCAGTGGGGCATACTCGAGCGCAAAGGCCACACGCGCACTGCAACGTTCTTCCTCACGAAAAAGGTTGCAAAGGATCTGATCGGACGGGCGAACTATACTCGTATCCGGGGCATCGAGGCCACGCAATTTCCAGCCGTCGTCAAGGAGCACCTTCGCCATCACGGGAGTATCAACAACGCAGAGGTGCGGGAACTCTTCTACCTCGGCAACTCCCGATCGGCGAGCGTGGAGGCATCACGATACCTCAAACTCTGGTCGGGGCCGGACGGTTTCCTAGTTCGGGAAGGAACGCCGCCAAACACCATCTATCGATTGCGTCAAAAGTGATCCGTCGACCTCTTCTATGTTAACAGAGTGTTAGTAACTTACGTGTGCATCTTTAAAGAACCTCGATTTTGGGAGGAAAATGTAGACAGAGCGATATCCTCATGTTTCACGAGTGTTAGCAAAGTGTTGCAGATCTGCAACGACGAGCCGAAAAGTATCTCTTTTGTAACTCATGCGCATCAGTTCTGAAGAGGAACAGTATATGCATGACCCTATCTGCAGCAGTCCCTGTCAGTGTGTGGTCATCTCCAGATACGTTCTTCGAAAGCGACCTTTGGCAGGGTTCCATGGATGGTCGAGCTCCATGCATGTCCAGCTCCGGGCCTTGTACCGAGTCCGAAGTATGAAGTCG
>DUGU01000010.1 GCA_013331215.1 Methanoregulaceae archaeon | reverse complement strand
GGACCGTACCGTTCGTCTCGAAGGCGACCGGAATTCCCCTCGCGAAGGTCGCGGCGAAGGTGATGATCGGCCGTCCGCTCGCCGGGCTCGGATACGAGGAGCGGTCCTTCGACCACGTCGCGGTGAAGGAGGTGCTGCTGCCGTTCAACAAGCTGCCGGGCGTCGACACCGTGCTCGGGCCCGAGATGAAGTCGACCGGCGAGGTGANNACTTCGGCCGGGCCTACTACAAGGCCCTGATCGCGGCCGATAACGCTCTCCCGACCTCGGGCAACGTCTTCATCTCGGTCACGGGCGACCAGCATCGGGAGCTGGTCGCCATCGCCCGCATCCTTGCCGACCTCGGTCTCGCTATCTACGGTACGCAGGGTACGGTCGAGACCCTGCAGGAGGCCGGGATCGAGGCACGGCTCGTGCGGAAGGTCCAGGAGGGCTCGCCGAACGTGATCGACATGATGCGGAAGGGCGAGATACAGCTTATCGTGAACACCCCGGCCGACAAGGCCTCGCGCCAGGACCATTACCAGATCATGCGCATGGCCGTCGACTACGGGGTCCCGTATATCACGACCCTCGCGGCCGCGAAGGCCGCAGCCCTCGCGATCGAGGCGATCGGCAAGCGCCAGCTCACCCTTGAGCCGCTCGGTCACTACATCGGGACCTGCTGACCCCCTTCTCTTTCAGAACGGCCTTTCTATAAAAAATCAGATCGGGCGGAGAGCCCGGACCTTGATAGACGCGATCGCCGATTCGGTCGCGCTGAGATCGTCGGGCGTCAGCACGAGGTCGCCCATGACCGCCTGAGCGGTCGGATCGTTCGCCATGCAGGAGACCGGGAACGACGCCTCCTCCACGACCTCGACCCCGGCGAAGCCCGCACGCCGGATCAGCGCGAGGTAGCGCTCGCGCGAGACGGCGCCCGCGATGCAACCGACGTACGCGGCGATCGACTGCCGGACACGCTCGGGCAGCTCGCCGACCATCACGATGTCCGAGACGAGCATCCGGCCGCCGGGCTTGAGCACNNCGGGCGAGAGGTTGATCACGCAGTTCGAGATCACAACGTCGACCGACCCGTCCGCGACGGGGAGGTGCTCGATCTCGCCGAGCCGAAACTCGACATTGGCGTATCCGCCCGTCCGGGCGTTTTCGCGGGCCCTTGCGAGCATAGCCGGCGTCATGTCGACCCCGATCACGCGCCCCGACTCGCCGACTGTGCGGGCCGCGATAAAGGCGTCGAACCCGGCTCCCGATCCGAGGTCGAGCACGGTCTCGCCCGGCACGAGGTTCGCGAGTGCGACCGGATTGCCGCACCCGAGCCCGAGGTTCGCGCCCTCTGGAACGCTCTCCATCTCTTCGCTCGTGTAGCCGATCCTCCCGCTGATCTCCTCGGCATCGGCACCGCAACTGCACCCGCATCCACATCCCTGCTCGGCAACCCGGGAGTACCCCTCCCGGACTTCCTCGTGAATCCGTTCTTTGTCCATCATAATACCTCTCGCATGACGGGAGCGAGCACCCCTCGGACCATTCCGTCGAGGCGGTCGGCCCGCATCAACACCAGGCAGCAGACCTCGCCTCCGCACCCGCACGAGCTGATCGCGAGCTTATCGCCCGGACTGATTCCAAGCCGCTCGCGAAGATCCTTCGGCAGCACCATCTGGCCGCGCTCATCTACCGTCACCAGTGCTTCGAGCCGGCACGCGCTCTGTTCGTCTGCCATTCGGTCTCCCTGTTGGCGTGGTTCGGGGATAAATATTCTTATTTGTCAGAATTATTAGAGTAATCTATATTATCAGTCGCGGCAAACCGAAGGATTCATGGTGAATGGCCCACACATTCGGTGCCATTCCCCGGTCGGTCCGAGTCGGCGCCGTCGTGGTGACCGCCCGCAGCCTGCCCGACTCGACCCCCGTGACGCTCGGGATCCGCCTCGTTTCGCTCTGGTGGCTTCTCGCGATGGCGATGACGGCCCTGATACCTCTGTTCCTCGCGAACGTCCGCCGGGTCTTCGGCCATCCCTTCCTCGGGGTTCACTACATCATAGCCGCCTTCGGCCCTGCCGCGATCACCATCCATCCGATCCTCGTCGCGGCCCGTGTCGCCTCGCTACTCGTCTTCTTCCCATCCATGCGCCTGCCGGAGGGGTATGTCATAAAAGCGAGCGGGATTGCCCTGCCGCTCATCTTCGTCGCCGTACCAGGTGCCTTCGTCCGGACCGGGCTCGGGGAGTGACGGTACTTTCACCTCGTGATCTATCTCGCACTCGTCCTCGGACTGATCCACGGCGCGTTCTTGAACCGAATCTTCTTCGGCAACCCCTTCCTCGTCCCCTTTTCCTCGGGCTCCGCACCACGATCGTCGACGCTTTCGTCGCGAAGGGCTGGCAGCGGCGACGAAGTCATGGGGCGTGAACCGGGTCAAGCTCTATTACCCTTTCCCGCGAACCATTCCTTTCGAATCCTGGTGAACTCGATGGGCAAGGGAACGATTGTGCTCGCCTTCTCGGGCGGGCTCGACACCTCGATCTGCGTCCCGCTCCTGAAGGAGCGCTACGGCTACGACCGTGTGGTCACGGTCGCGGTCGACGTCGGCCAGACCGAGGCCGATCTCCGGATGGCGACCGAGAAGGGCGAACGGATCGCGGACCGGCATGTGACGATCGATGCACGCGACCGCTTTGTCAACGAGCACGTTTTCCGTGCGATCCGGGCGAACGGCAGTTACGAAGGCTACCCCATGGGCACCTCGCTCGCTCGGCCGGTGATCGCCGAGGAATGCGTCCGGATAGCGAAGGAGGAGGGCGCGACCGCGGTCGCGCACGGCTGCACGGGCAAGGGGAACGACCAGCTCCGCTTCGATTTCATCATCCGGGCCTCGGGCCTCGAGGTGGTCGCGCCGATTCGCGAGCAGAACCTGACCCGCGAATGGGAGATGGACTACGCGGCCGAGCACGGGATCCCGGTGCCGGTCGTGAAGGAGAAGCCCTGGTCCATGGATGAGAACTGCTGGAGCCGCTCGATCGAGGGAGGCCGGCTCGAGGATCCGGCGTACCACCCGCCCGAGGAGATCTGGCACTGGACGACCGCGCCCGAAGCGGCGCCCGACACACCGGCCGACATCTCGATCACCTTCGAGGAGGGAGTACCCATCGCGCTCGACGGCGCACTGATGAAGGGCTTCGACCTCGTCATGGCTCTGAATCGGCTCGCGGGGGCCCACGGGGTCGGCCGGAACGACATGATCGAGGACCGCGTGCTCGGCCTGAAGGCGCGCGAGTGTTACGAGCATCCGGCCGCGACCGTGCTCCTCGCAGCGCACCGCGACCTCGAACGACTCGTGCTGACCCGGCAGGAGCTCGCGTTCAAGGCCGGCGTGGATGAGAAGTGGTCCGAGCTCGCG
>DUGU01000085.1 GCA_013331215.1 Methanoregulaceae archaeon | reverse complement strand
CGGCTCACGCACTATGACCCGGTGGCAGGCGCCGCCTCGGGGTTCGTGAACAGGATGGCGAGCGAGCTCTGCCGCGGGTGGAGCGTGCCTGACGCGTACCTCGCGGCCCTCGCGGCCTGCCGGGAACCTGAGACCCTCGCTGTCCTCGGCGCATGGCGGTCGCACCCGATCTTCCCGTCCCTGGATGCGCTCGAACTTGCCCACGCGGCGCTCGCGGTCGTCAAGACCACGACGACCTTTGCCGGGGCGGTCGAGGCCGCCGTGAATATGGGCGGCGACAGCGACACCCTCGGGGCCGTCACAGGGGCGCTTGCCGGGGCTGCATACGGAGCCGGGGCCATTCCGCGGGACTGGCTCGCGCCCCTTGAGCTCCGCCCGCGGCTCGTTGCGCTCGCCGACGGGCTCGCCCGAATCGCACGCTAGCCGACGGGGCGGAGTTCGACGAGTTTCAGGGCTCGCGCCTTCTCGCACGGGGCGGGCGGATTGCCGAGCACCTCGTGGACGAGATACCGGTCCCCCTCGACGATCCCGTCCGGACGGCAGAGGTCGTAAGCCTTGCACTCGGTCCGGGTGCAGGAGCACTCGAAAAGGATACGCGAGTTGACGATTGCCATGTCCGCCCCGATCAGGGCGACCACGGGCGACTCGACACACTCGACCGCGCTTACGCCGTTGAGGTGAACCGGGCAGTCGTGCCGGGTGTTCCGGACCGACAGAATGCGGTACTTGCGCCCGACCCGGAGGGTGTTGCAGGCCTTCTTGACCTTGCAGTTGGCGCAGGCGGCGAGCGCCCCCTGGTACACGAACTCCAGCCCGGGCCGGGCAAGGGTTGTTCCGATCAGGGTGATCTTGGACCTCTCTCCAACCATGCCGCATCTACTCCTGATAAAGCATTCCGACAAGAGCGTGGGCGGACTCATCGGTCAGCCCGCCGTCAAGTATTGTAAAGCGCTCGGGGCGGATAGTCTTTGCCATCTTGAGGGCCTCGACCGCGATCTCGTCGTCGACTCCGAGTTCGGCGGGCGTGGTCGGGGCCCCGATCTGCCGGAGGGCCGTTCGGATGGACCGCCAGTCCCCTCCATGGAGGTACATGCAGACGATCGTCCCGACGCCGCACGCCTCGCCGTGGAGTGCCCGGCCCGGCGCGAGCCGCTCGAGGGCGTGAGCGAACTTATGCTCGCCGCCCGAGCCCGGGCGCGACGAGCCCGCGATCGCCATTGCGACCCCCGACGAGACGAGGGCTTTGATTACCATCCAGGCCGAGGCCTCCTGGTGCGGCCTGATCGCGTCCGCATTCGCCATCAGGATCTCGGCCGTCACCAGGGCGAGCGTGGCCGCGTACTCGCTGACCGGCTCGGAGCGGAGCCGGTGCGAGAGCTGCCAGTCGAGGACCGCGGTCGAGTTCGCGATGATGTCGGCGCAGCCGGCCGCGAGGAGGCGGTGGGGCGCGGCCGCAATCACGCCCGTGTCGGCCACGACCGCGATCGGCGGGTGGGCGAGGAGCGAGGCCGCGCCGCCGGGCTCGGCGACCGAGGCCCGGGCCGACGCGATCCCGTCGTGCGAGGCCGCGGTCGGGACCGAGACGAACTGCCGGTCGATGTTGTAGCTCGCGATCTTCGCGGTGTCGATCACGCGGCCGCCGCCGACCGCGACCAGGAGGTCGGCGCCGGACTCTCTCGCCGCCGCCTCCGTCAGTCGGCACTCCTCGGGCGTGCAGCCGCCGACCAGGTGGACGGCAACCTCGTGGTCGGCCGCGAGGAGCTCCAGGGCTCGCGCCCCCGCGACCTCCATCGTCGTCCGACCGGAGACGAGCAGCACCCGACGCCCGAGCCCGAGATCGGCGCAGACGGCCGGAAGCTGCTCGAGGACGCGGTGGCCGATCACCACGTCCCGGGGCAACTGCATCCACTTCGATTTGTCGAAGCCCCCGTCCTTGAGTATGTTTATTTCGTCTGCGCTCATTACGATCATGAATGATCAGGGAGTTCATATACAAATATTACATTGATCCAATCGAGAGCGGCGGGGCGTACACGCTCGTCGACACCCTGACCTACGCCCTCATCCTGATTGTTGCAGTCTTCCTGATCTACCGCTGGATGCAGCGGGCCGGGCTTGCCTTCGACCGGCGGCTCCTCTTCGCGACCCTCCCGTGGATCGTGCTCGGCGGCCTGGCCCGCGTGCTCGAGGACGCGGGCATGCTGCCGGCTCCGTGGCGGTACCTGCTGATCACGCCGCTCATCTTCTTCGTGCTCTTCTTCTTCACGGTGGTCGTGCTCTATCTCTGCCACCGGATCCTCGGAAGCGAGCGGGGCATCCGCACCTACGGGGCGATCGGCCTTGTCTCCGCCGGAGTCGTGCTTGCGCTGCTCCTCTGGCACGGCGCGACCGTCACCCGGCTCGACTTCGCGGTCCCGGCCGTCATCCTCGGGATCGCGGCAGTGACGACTCTCGCGCTCTGGGCCCTGCTCAGGTACGTCTTTCACTGGGAGTACGTCCAGGACCGCGTCTACCAGGTGCTGATCGCCGGCCACATGCTCGACGCGTCGGCCACTTCGTACGGAATCGACCTCCACCCACTCGGCTACGTCGAGCAGCATGTGGTCGGCTCATCCCTGATCGCGGCGACGGGAACGGGCTTCGCGATGTTCCCGCTCAAGCTCCTGGTCCTGATCCCGGGAATCTACATCCTCGAGCTCTACCGCCGCGAGGGGTCGGCCAGCTCGTTCTGGTACCTGATCGTACTCGCCATGATCGTGGTCGGGCTCGCCCCGGGCGTGCGCGATATGATGCGGATGATGCTCTATGTTTGATCGGCGGCTCTCGCGATCGTTTCTCTTCGCGACCGCGCTCTTTGCGCTCGCGCTCGCCGGCGGCATCCTGGCCGTGCGGCAGGATCCGGCCTTCGGCCAGCAGCTCCTGGCCGGCTTTCGCGACCAGGTCGCCGGCGAGATCTTTTCGGATTCGCCCGGGGTGCTCTTCCTCAAGATCTTCCTGAACAACCTGGTCGCCTGCATCGCGCTCTTCCTCGGTGGTGCGACCTTCGGCCTCGTGCCCCTGCTCGTAATCGCCTCGAACGGGCTCGTCATCGGTGGGATCATCGAGACGATCCGCGGCGAAAAGGGGATCGAGTTTATCCTCGCCGGGATCCTGCCCCACGGCGTCCTCGAGATACCCGCCGTCCTGGTCTCGGCCGGCCTCGGGCTCCTGCTGGCCGAGGCCCTCGGCCGCGAGCTCCTCCGGGGCGAGGGCGACGCGACCGACGAGGCGCTCGGGTACGGCCGGCTCTTCATCCGCTACGTGGTACCGTTCGTCGCGCTCGCGGCCGTCGTCGAGGCGTTTATTACGCCCCAAATCATACAGCTGATGTCATAGAGGTTCGTTTCTGATGGATGACGACACGGGGGCCCTGCCGGCCCGAGCCGACTTCTCCGAGTGGTACAACGAGGTCCTCTG
The DNA here is from genome assembly GCA_013331215.1 of Methanoregulaceae archaeon. Taxonomy (GTDB): domain Archaea; phylum Halobacteriota; class Methanomicrobia; order Methanomicrobiales; family Methanospirillaceae; genus UBA288; species UBA288 sp11384u. The sequence goes on along the minus strand of DUGU01000085.1, from coordinate 1,435 downwards.
GCGGGCCGAGATCATGGATGTGCGCTACCCGGTCAAAGGGCTCTATGTCTGGTACCCGTTCGGGTTCGGGATCCGGAAGCGGACCTACGCGCTCCTCCGCGAGCTCCTCGACCGCGACCACGAGGAGACGCTCTTTCCGCTCCTGATCCCCGAGCAGGAGTTCATGAAGGAGGCGGAGCACATCAAGGGCTTCGAGGACGAGGTCTACTGGGTCACGCACGGCGGCCTCTCGCCGCTCGACGTGAAGCTCGCGCTCCGGCCGACAAGCGAGACCGCGATCTACCCGATGTACGCGCTCTGGGTCCGGTCCCACGCCGACCTGCCGCTCAAGCTCTACCAGGTCGTCAACACCTTCCGGTACGAGACCAAGCACACCCGCCCGCTGATCCGCCTGCGCGAGATCACGTCCTTCAAGGAGGCCCACACGGTCCACGCGACCTGGGACGAGGCTGCGGCCCAGGTCGAGGACGCGGTCGCCCGGTACCGCGAGTTCTACGACCGCCTCGGCATCCCCGTGCTCGTCTCCCGGCGGCCGGACTGGGACAAGTTCCCCGGCGCGGACTACACGATCGCGGTCGACTGCGTGATGCCCGACGGCCGGACCCTCCAGATCGGGACGGTCCACCACCTCGGCGACCACTTCTCCAGGACCTTCGAGATCACGTACGAGGACCGCGACGGCGAGCAGCGACTGGCTCACCAGACCTGCTACGGGATCTCGGAGCGCTGCATCGCGGCCCTGATCTCGGTCCACGGCGACGACCGCGGGCTCATGCTGCCGCCCGAGGTCGCGCCCGTGCAGGCGGTCGTGGTCCCGATCATCGTAGGCAAGCGCGGGGACGAGGTGCTCGCAGCGGCCCGGCGCCTCGCCGACGATCTCGCCGCCGCCGGCATCCGCGTCAAGCTCGACGACCGCGACCTGCGTCCCGGCGCGAAGTTCTACCACTGGGAGATGCGGGGCGTTCCCGTCCGGCTCGAGCTCGGCCCGCGCGACCTCGACGGCGGGGTCGCGACGGCCGTGCTCCGGACCGGCGGCCCGAAGACGGCGGTCCCGCTCGCATCGGCTGCGGACGGCGTCCGCGACCTCCTCGCGGCGGCCATGCAGGCCCTCGTCGCGAGGGCGGCAGACCGGCTTGCGGAACAGGTCCGGACGGCCGGGTCGATGCCCGAGCTCGCGGCGNNGCAGGCCTGCGCCGACCGCATCGAGGAGGAGACGGGCGGGGCCGTCCTCGGCGTCGAGGTCCGCTCCGACCTCGTCGCCCCCTGCGAGGGGACATGCGTCGCCTGCGGACGCGCCGGCACGACCGCCCTGATCGGGCGGAGTTACTGACCCTCCTTTTTACAGGCGCCGACGGCGTCCGGACAATCATATAAGCGGCCGGAGCCAACGTAATCAGCGTGACGACCGCGATCCTCGGGGCGGGCCTGACCGGCT
>DUGU01000196.1 GCA_013331215.1 Methanoregulaceae archaeon | reverse complement strand
TGAAGGTCTTCGAGGACGAGTACCGCGAGGACATGACCGTCGAGGAGGCGATCGTGCTCGGCTTGAAGGCCCTGCATGCGGCCACCGAGGGCAAGTTCGACGTGGCCATGGTCGAGATCGGCGTGGTCTCGAACGCCGACCCGCCGTTCCGGAAGATGACCCGCGAAGAGGTCGCCGGCTACGTCGAGCGGATCGAGAAGCCTGCGACCCCCGAGACGACGACCTAGGACAGTTCAATGATTCCCCTCGACCGGGCCGTGGTCGCGCGTCTCGAGAGCCATGGCGAACGGTTCGAGCTCCTGGTCGACCCCGAGGCCGCCAGCCGGTATCGCCACGGAGAGGAGGGGCTCGAGCTCGAGGACGTGGTCGCGTCCCTCAACGTCTTCGAGAACGCCTCGCGGGCCGAACGGGCCTCGGACGAGACGCTCAAGAAGGTCTTCCACACGACCGTGTTCGAGGAGATCGCGCCGCAGATCATCAGGAAAGGCGAGATCCACCTGACGGCCGAGCAGCGCCGGCAGATGATCGTGGACAAGCGCCGGCAGGTGGTCGCGTTCATCTCGCGGAACGCGGTCAACCCCCAGACGGNNCGGGACATCCTCATCCTCCGGCCCGAATCGAGATGGCCATGGAGGAGGCGCGGGTCAACATCGACCCGTTCCGCCACCTGGACGAACTCGTCAAGGACACGGTCAAGGCCCTCCGGCCCCTGCTCCCGATCCGCTTCGAGGAACTCCGGCTCGCCGTCAGAATCCCGGCGGAAGACGCCGCTCGGGCGTACGCGGGGATCGCGGCGGCAGCGACGATCGAACAGCAGGAGTGGCAGAAGGACGGCTCCTGGATCTGCGTGGTCCGGATCCCGGCGGGGATCCAGGACGACTTCTACTCGCTCGTAAACCGGCTCAGCAAGGGCGAGGCCGAGGTCAAGAAGCTCAAACAGATATATTAAGCCCGAATGCCGATAAATAAAGACTGCATTCCGAGGTAGAGGTCTATGGCACGTTCTCAAAAGAAGCACAAGGCAAAGGGAAAGGTTACCGGCAGCGCCGGCCGTTTCGGATGCCGGTACGGGCGGTTCATCCGCAAGCGCGTCAACGAGATGGAGAAGGTGTCGAGGGCGCTCCACCGCTGCCAGCGCTGCGATACGGTCGCAGTCCAGCGGCGTGGCACCGGGATCTGGACCTGCCGCAAGTGCGGGTTCACGTTCGCGGGCGGCGCATATGTGCCGCAGACGCCGGTCCAGGCCATCGCGGTCCGGACGATCGACAGGATGCTGAAGGGGGTATAACCGCTCCATGGCCGCCAGCTACAAGTGCGCGCGGTGCAAGAACAGGGTCGAGATCGATGTCAACGTGCGCTGCCCCTACTGCGGGCACCGGATCCTCTTCAAGGAACGCGGCGCCGGGATCAAACAGCTGAAAGCTCGATGACCCTGGTCACGACCTCGCGCAAGGCGGCGCCCGATCTCCGGGCGCTCGCCCGCGGGCTCGCGTTCGCGGTCGGAGGGCGATACCTTGCACGGGGCAAGACGGGCCTGCGCGAGCTCGTCACCCTGGACACGACGTTCTTTCTCTTCTCGTATGAGCCCGACGGGCTCCGGCTCCGCTGGTTTGTCGACGCGGAGCCTGCCGCATCGTGGCGCGTGACGACCCGAGAGGAGCGGCACCGGGAGGGGCCGATCGTTCGAGGGCTCCTTGCATCGGACGCCGTCCGCGAGGCCCTCGGGCCGCGCATCGAGGCGGCGGCCCTCGACGACGGCTGGGACCTCGGGTTCGACGGCCACCAGCGGCTCCAGTACCGGCTCAGGCTCGCGCCGGCTGGGGGTGTGGCCGGTGCCGACGACGCTTGACCGCCATACGGCGGTCTTCCTCTTCTTCACGGCCCGCGCGGCCGACCACCTCGCCGCGCTCGAGCCCGAGCTCGCGAGCGAGGAGGGGATGCGCTCGAGTGCGTCCCTGCGGCTCGTCGGTGACGACTGCCTCGAGCTCGCGGTCACCGCGCCGGACCTCCCGTCGCTCCGCGCCGCCCTGAACATGTGGCTCCGGCTCGTCCGGGTCGCGGACGAGACGGCGGCGCTCGCGGAACTCAGTCGTAGTTGCGAATGATCAGCTCCGCGACCGTCCCGCGGCGGTCGCCCCGGCAGTTGATGGAGCGGCGGGCCGGCACCCGCTCGATCGTCCAGGCGGCGTAGAGGTCGTCGAAGAAACGGTCGCCGGGGTCGTGGTTGCAGGGGTCGGAGTTGGAGAGCATCAGCTTCGCCCCCCGCCGGTCCAGCGACGCGAAGAGTTCGGCGAGCCGTACCTGGTCGTCGTCGGAGAAACCGTTCTTTGCGTACGAGGTGAAGGACGAGGTCGCGTTCAGCGGGCGGTACGGCGGATCGAAGTAGACGAACGTCTCCTCGTCGACGACCTCCGCGCACGCCGCGCTGTCGCCGAGGCGGATCTCGGCGTTCGCGAGCGCCCGCGAGGCGGCCTCGAGCACGGCCCTGTTGCAGATGGCGGGCTTTTTGTACTTGCCGAACGGGGCGTTGAACCCCCCGCGCGAGTTCACCCGGAAGAGGCCGTTGTAGCAGGTCTTGTTGAGGAAGAGGAGCTGGGCCGCCCGCCCGACCCATGCGTCCCCGTAGGCGGCGGGATCGATCGTCGCACGGTCCCGGTTGAAGCGTTCGCGCACCTGGTAGAACAGGTCGTTTCGTTCGGTCCCGGATGCCGCGGCGTACTCGTCGGCCAGCGCCGTCGCGTGGTCGATGAGACCGGAGACATCCCGCTTGACGGCCTGGTAGAGGATGACGAGCTCCTCGTTGATATCGTAGAGGTAGCACTCCTTCAGCGGAAACCGCTGGTTGACGAAGAAAAAGACGGCCCCGCTCCCCACGAAGGGCTCCACGTACCGCGTGATGGTGCCGTCGGAAAGGCCCCGGGGCAGACGGGGCTCGATGGCGTGCAGCAGCTGCGTCTTTCCTCCGGCCCACTTCAGGAACGGCCTGGCCCCCGGGAAGGAGGAGTCCGATCCCTTAAACCCGGGAGACGCAGTCATATGTACTGATGGGTCTGCTGGAAAAAGAAGGTGCGCGACCGTGACCAGGGGCCGCGGGGCGCGGCGGACGAAGCGCGGAAACGGACGAAGGGGCCGCACGGGCCGCGCCCTGCGGCTCGCGGCCACCGCCGTCGTCGCGCTCGTCGTCATCGTCTTCCTCGTCGTCCCTATCGGCTTCGCGGCGTACGCCTCCCTGCCGCACAACCGCGCGGTCGGTCCGCCGCCCGCGGGCTTCGCGAACGTCAGCCTCGTCACCGACGACGGCGTGCCCCTCGCGGCCTGGTACGCGCCCTCCCGGAACGGGGCCGCGATCGTGCTCGTCCACGGCGCCACGGACTCGCGCGAGAACGTGCGGGCTCACGCGTCCCTACTCCGCGATTCCGGCTTCGGCGTGCTCGCGCTCGACCTCCGGGGCCACGGCATGAGCGGAGGCCACGGCAACACCTTCGGCTGGGAGGGGACGCACGATGTCCAGGCGGCCGTCGCGTACCTCCAGGGGCAGGACGGCGTCCGGGCGATCGGCGGGCTCGGGCTCTCGCTCGGCGGCGAGGTGCTGCTCGGCGCGCTCAACGCGACGCCCGCGCTCGGGGCCGTCGTGAGCGAGGGCGCGACCTATCGCTCGACCGCGGAGTACCTGGCCCTGCCGGGGCTCGACGACCTCCCCCATAGCTGGATGCCGCGCCTGATCTACGCCGCGACCGGCCTCTTCACGGGCAACGCCCCGCCCGTCCCGATCGTCGACTCGATCGCTGGGGCGCCGGACGTGCGCCTCCTCCTGATCGCCTCGGGCCAGGAGCCGAACGAGGTCGCGTACAACACGCGCTTCGCGGCCGTCGCGGGCAGCCGTGCCCAGGTCTGGGTCGTGCCGGACGTGGGCCACACGGGCGCGCTCGCCGGCCACCCCGACGAGTACGGGCAGCAGGTTCCGAACTTCTTCCGGAGCGCCCTGCTCGCCCGGGGCCTGAGCGGGAGCTGATGGCGTTCAGGTTCCGACGGCGGTCGACGCTTCGTCCCCCGCCGTGACGCGGGCGATCAGCGCCTCCACCTTCAGGGTGTCCTGAAGTTCCTTCGCCGAGAACGAGAACTCGCCGATCACGCCGACGCCCTTCGCGGCCAACGCGTTCCTGAGCTGCGGCAGGGTATCGCCCGCCTGCGAGCCGCAGGTCGCGAAGAGCACGGCCTTCTTGCCCTCCGCCCCCACGAGCGCCTCGACGGCGCCGTTCGCGACCGGCGTCGGCCGGCCCGCCCAGACGGGCGTCCCGAACACGATCAGGTCGTACGCAGAGACGTCGATCGACACAGGCTCGACCGCGTCGGCCTTCCTACCGCGGGCCCGGAACCCGCCGAGCGTGTACGCCGTCAGCTTCGAGTACGGCTGCACCGGGCGGACCTCGACGAGGTCGCCGCCGCTCGCAGTCCGCACCCGTTCGGCGATGCCGCGGGTGACCCCCGAGAACGAGTGGTAGACGATGATGGTCTTCATGATCCCACTCTCTCCAGATCGGACGCCCGGGTGATAACCTGATCGATCCGTTCAGGTGGATCTTGAAAAAAGGGTTACGACGATTGGACCTTGGAAAGGGTCAGGTCGGCCGTGGCAAGACTGAACGAGAGCGTGACCGATTCCTCGGTCCGGTTCACGACGTGGGTCGTGCGGAGCGCGTAGGTCGGGGTCGTGGTGTTGTCGTAGAATGCCTCCGGGTTCTCGACGAACGAGAGGACCATCTCATCGCCGATCGAGGTGTTCCCGAAGTCGCCGCCCAGCTGGTCGAACTCCTCGGCCGTGTAGTTCCGCTCCTCGGTCACGTTGGTATCGAGCGGGACCGTCTTCGTGCCGCCGGGGTGCATTCCGACCACGCCCGTCACGATCGCGTTGTACTCCTCCCCGAAGAGCGTGTAGTTCATCCCGCTCTGGGGGGCGATGATCGGGACGGTCATGACGGGGTCGGTGTAGGCCAGCCCTGCATCGATCGTGAACGGCGAGGCCAGGAAGATCGTCCGGTTCTCCTTGGTCGCGCTCGAGTAGATGGTCTCGCTCGTGGTCAGGACCGGCCGGTTCTGGTCGTCGCGGATCGTCACGTCGGTCATGACGACGGCACCGGGCTTGACCGTCTGGAAGACGTTGAGCCAGCTCGTCCCCATTGAGGAGACGATCATCAGGACCACGAAGAGGACGCCCACCGAGATGAAGAGGACCTTCTTCCAGAGCGCAGTCCCCGGTTCCTCGGCCGGTTTCGGCGGGTTCTTCCGCTTGACGGACTGGTTCCGCCCGCCCTTCGGTCTGGGCTGATCTGTCATTTCGTATACGTCGTCGGTCGGCTCTCTTAAACATAGGGTTCCTTACGCTCCGGGCGCATCGCGTATCGCCGCGACCGATTCACCCTGCGGGAGCGAGAAAAAAAAGAAAGCGGGCGGTCAGTGCCGCCGGCCCGCGAACCCGAGGGCCGCGAGCGAGAGAAGCGCGCCCGCGATGCAGAGCCCGGAGAGCGGGGCCCTGGTCGTGGTCGGGACCGCAGTGGTCGCGTTCGTGGTCGGCGCCGTGGTCGGGAGCAGGGTCAGGGTGGCCTGGAGGTCGATGGTCTGGCCCTTCGACGGGTAGGTGCTGATCGTCCCGTTGAAGGTCGCGTAGCCGGCCTTCGTAATGGACCAGGTCCGGTACGGCGTGCCCGTCGTGTAGACCGGAACGTTCAGGACACCGTTCGTGATGTTGCCCTTGTAGTCGCTGTCGAAGTAGACCTTGCCGCCCTCGGCGTTCGAGTGGACCAGGTAGTAGCCCATGTCACCGCCGATCAGCGACGGCGTTGCCGTGGGCGTGATGGGGTCGAGGACCGCGTAGAGGTTCACAACCTGGCCTGCGGACGGGTATCGCGTGATCGGGGCCGAGTAGGGCGTGTACCCGCTGGCGGTGATGCGGAGGGTCTTGTAGGGCGTTCCCGTCACGTAGACCGGGACGAAGAGTTCGCCGTTCTGGATCGTGCCCACGCTGTCGCCATCGAGCGAGACCATCGCCCCGTCGACCGGGCAGAGGATCAGGTATGCCCCGCGATCGCCGCCGATCGGGGTCGGGGTGGCGCGCGGAGTGAGAGTCACCGGAACGGTGATGATCTCGCCGGCCGCCGGCATGCGCGGGAGCGCTCCGGTCGCGGTCAGGTAGCCCGGGGCCTGGACAGCGTAGTTCCGGAAGGGCGTGCCGGTCACGTAGACCGAGTCGAGCAGGACGCCGTTCTGGATGACGCCCTGGAACTCACCGTCGAGGTAGACGTACGCCCCCTCGACATTCGCGGTGAACTGGATCGTTCCCATGTTCCCGCCAATGGGAGACTTTTGCAGGTCCACCTGGAGGGTCACGATCGTACCGCCGGCGGGGTAGTCGGGGATCATACCGAGGAACGGTTCGTAGCCGTCCGCCTCGACCCGGTAGGTCTGGTACGGTGTACCTGTGGCGTAGACCGGGACCGAGAGCATGCCGTTCGCGATCTGGCCCTTGTAGTCGTTGTCGAACCAGACCTTGGCGCCGTCGACCGGGCACTTCACCAGGAAGGCGCCGACCGAGCCCCCGACCGGGGTCGCCGCCAGGCAGGGGGCGATGAGGACGAGAGAGAGACCGAGGACGAGCAATGCCGTCCTCATTGAGGGAGAAGCCATCAGTATTAGAATATCAAGCCCAGGGTAAAATACCCGTCGGTCCGTTCCGGACGGAGGCGTACGCTCGACTCCGTGGAGAGGGAGAAGTCGGCTGCGATACGAGCGGGAATGCCCGTTTCAGGGTGCGAAAAAGGTGTAAGAAAGGAGGAGATCAGAACCGGGGGCGCCGGTGCTTCGGGAGGCAGTCCTGGCAGTAAACCGGGCGGCCCTCAGTGGGCTTGAACGGGACCTCGCACTCCTTTCCACAGTCTGAACAGACGACCTTGGTCATCTCACGTGGGCGGTCCGAACGACCGCCAAAATTCGAGTTGTACATGATGCTTTTCCGACAGCTTGGGAAAACTGCTTCTCAGTATGGGACCTCAGGCTTTAAGAAGAGATGTGTTGGAGCCTTTTAAAAATGGCGCACCCGGAGGGAGAGCCGGTTCGACCTCCCTGACGAGTACCGGACCGGTCTTCGCCGAGATCAGGTCACAGACCAGCGAGAGCGGGACCGGGCCGTACCCGGCTGTCTCGACCGAGACGTTGACCCGCCGAACGACCGGGTCGAAGAACGGGAACCGGCGGAGGTCGCTGTCGTGGAGGTGGCCGTGGACCACCCAGCCGTCGAAGCCCGGCGGGGCGTCGGCCGGGTCGTGGACCCCGAGGAACCGGTGGCCGCCGGCCTCGAACGAGACCGAGCGGGCGAGCCCGAGGTCGGGGTCGTGGTTGCCGCGGACGAGCGTGAGCCGGCCCGTGAGGGCCGCGACCGCTGCCCGGTACGGACCGGGGTCCGGGCCTGCGCAGAGGTCGCCGAGCAGGAGGGCCCGGTCCTCCGGCGCGACGGTGCGGCGCCAATTTCCGATCAGGACCCGGTCCATCTCGCCGACGTCGGACGCGAGGAACGGCCGGGCCGCGTAGAGCGCGATCCCCGGATGGCCGAGGTGGAGGTCGGCGAGGAGCCAGGTCTCGCCCGAGAGACGCGGTGCCCGGGCCGCGAGCTCGAGCCCCCGTGTCCGGCGGTACGTGCGCAGGGATGCCGCCTGGATGGCACGATCGCGGAGCTCGGGTCGGCTGAGCCAGCGCCGGGCGGGAAGGTCGTACCCGGCCGCAGGGCGACCGCCGACGAGGACGAGGAGGCGAAGCGCCTCGAGCAGACGCAGCGGCGACGGGAGCGGTGCGGCGGAACCGGCAGCCTCGAAAGGGGCAAGGAGCCGTCGGTACCACGGCGGGCGGACGAGGCCCAGCGTTCGCAGTGCGGCGCGGTGATCCCGCCGGTCCAGCCCGCGGGCAACCGGGACGAGGAACCGTTCGCCCGGCAAGTCCGCGGGGGCGGCGACCGCCGAGAGAGCCGACTCGATCGCGGCGGCNNCCGCCGCGAGGGAGGGAGACGGCCGGAGAGCGAGCCCGACGGTCCCGCCCGGGCCTGCGGCGAATCCGCCGAGGGTGTACGCGAGCCAGAACTCATCGGGGATCGCGGTCTCGACCGCAGCGCGTACCGCCCGAAGCCCGGTTCCCTCTCCGAGCTCGAACGGCCGCGTGACCGCCAGGACCGGGTCGAGCGGCGGCGTACCGAGCGCCCCGCTCACGCGCCGGAGCAGGCGGCGGAGCGACCAGGCAGCGACGCCGGGGTCGAGCGCGACCGTGACCGGCGGGACGGGGGCGCGACTCATGGAGGGGGGAATCGGGCCACGACCACGGAGAGCTCGTCGCGTGAGACGGTCTCTTTCAGGGCATGTTCGCAGGCGTGCTCATCGAGGGGGTCATCGAGAGGAACGATCGCATCCGCATATCCGTCGAGAACGCGGTCGAGGAGAGAGGACGGGACAGGCTGGCCACCCGTGGTCTCGGCCTGTCCGTTGGCGAGCAGGAGAATCCGCAGCGGAACCTCGCGCGCAACCGCCTCGAGGAGACCCAGGTGTCCGGCCGAGATGAACGAGAAATCGCCGGTCACCGCCCATGCGTCGGTTCGGCCCGCGAGGTGGGCGCCGATGGCGAGCGGAATGGCGCCGCCCATGTAGGTCACGACGTCGATCGCGTCGTAGGGCGGAAAGCCATAGCAGCTCGAGATACCGATATCACCGGCTGTGAACGAAGAACGTCGCGCCGCGAAGGCACGAAAGAGTGGCGCGTATCGATCGAGAGCCGGCCGCCACCTGGGAGGGATGCCGTCCGGAAACCGCGGCAGGGGTGGAGGCGGGGGGGGATCGGTTCCGGCGAGGCGGGCCGAGAGGACCGCACGCTGATGGCGGATCAGCGCCGGAACAAGGAGGTGCCGAACGGGATCCCGCCGGTATGTCGGCGACGGGGGGACCGGTTCGGCATCGGTCGCAACGGCCGGAGTTGATGCATCGGCCGCGTCGATGACGATCGCGGCCGGCAGGCCAAGTCGCTCGGACCGGGCGACAATCCTCGAGAGGTCGCAGCCGATCGTGGCCGGGCCCGAGGCGACCCACGGGAGTTCGAGCGCATCGAGCACGGGCCCGGCCGCGATGACGCTGTCCGACTGTATCCCGGTCGGATCGTCGGCGATGACGAGGACGAAGGCCGCGGTCGTCCCGCAGAAGACCGCGTCCGAGACCGCGTTCGCGGCCTTGAGGAGGCCGTGCGTCTTCATGGCGACAGCCGACCGCATGCCCGTGATTGCAGCTCCGTGAGCGCATCCGACGGCGACCTCCTCGTGAAACGATGGCGGTGCTGCACGGCCCGCGACCGCCGCGTACGCCTCTGCGCAGCCGGTGACGCCGAGACCCGGCACCCAGGCCGCGACGCCGACACCCAGGTCGAGGAGGCCCCGGCCCACCTCCTGTTCAAGGGTCCCAGCCCTCGTCGTGGACACAGGTTTTCATTGCTGTTCGCCCAATATCAAACGTATCCATGGCTCTCTTCGAGTCGCTCCTTCTCGGGTTCGGGGTCGGCCTCTCGGGCGCGCTGGCGCCCGGTCCGACCCTGCTCGCCACGATCTCGGGGGCTGTCAGGCACGGCCCGCTCGTGGGAGGGCGGGTCGCGGCCGGGCATCTCCTGGTCGAGGGCGTGCTCGCGGTCGCGCTCGTACTCGGTATCGCCCCGCTCGTCCTCTCGCACCGCGCGGGGATTGCGGTCGTCGGCGGAGCGGCCCTCGTCGGCTTCGGCCTCCTCACCGTGCGGAGCGCCCGCCACGCGAGCCTCGCGCCGGCAGCCGGAGGCGAACGTGTCGGGCCCTTCCTCGCGGGCGTTCTCACCTCGGTGGCGAACCCCTACTTCTGGCTCTGGTGGGCCACGCTCGGGGGCGCCCTACTGGCCGGCGCCCTTGCGATCGGCCCGGGGGACGCGGCCCTCTTTTTCGCCGGGCACGGAACGGCCGACCTCGCCTGGCTCCTGCTGGTCGGCGCCGCTGTGGCCCGCGGTTCCGCGTTCCTGTCCGATCGCGCCTACCGGCTGCTCCTCGGCGCGTGCGGCATCGCCCTCGTCGCGATCGGCACCGCGTACTCGGCCACGGCACTCTGAAAAAAAGGAAAATGATTCCGTCGACCGGAGTATCACTCGGGCCGGTACGTCCGGCTCCGGATCAGCTCCTGGGCGTCCGTGATCAGTTCCCGGAGTCCCTCGTCGACCTCGGCATAGCGACGGCGCAGCGGCGTTATCGCGCGGGGGTCGCCGATCGTGCCGAGGGCCCAGATCGCCTTCTGCTGGACGCGCCAGTCGTCGTCATAGAGCGCCCGGAGCAGGGCGTCGACTGCGGCGGGATCCTGGATGCGCCCGAGCGCCTGGGCGGCCTTCCAGCGGTTGCCGGGGTTGCCGTCGGAGAGGAGGCCGACGAGGTAATCGAGCTGCGCATGGTCGCGGTTCGCAGTGTCAATCGAGCGAGACTCCTGCTCTGTCGTAGCGGACCGGTTGGTCGACATCGAACGTCCCTCCTGGTCTGATTCCGGCCCTTCATCGGGGTCGTTCGTATTTAATGGTTATGATAAAAAAGACAAATGGAGTGTTACGGGACCGATGAGGACGCGTAATCTCCGGAGATTATCGGGCGGCCGGAGCGGCCGAGCCGCTGCAGGCGGCCGGGCCGGTCCAGCGGTCCGCGACTTCGCGTCCCTCGAGGAACGGGATCCCGTGCGCCTCGCCGTAGGCCCGCGCATCGGCCTTCCGAAGGGCCATGCCGCTCTCGTCGTCGAGCATCTCGCAGACCACGATCGCGGGGGTGATCCCGGCCATCTGGGCGAGCACGAGCGAGAGCTCGGTCTGGCCGCAGCGGCGGGCGATCAGGCCGTCGGCTCCGCGGAGGAGGGGGACGTGGCCCGGCAGCCGGAACTCGTCGAAGAACCGGGTCTCTTCGCCCGCCAGAGCCCGCTTCACCTGATCGGCGATCGCGTTGATCGTGGTCGCCCGGTCGTTGTCCGTGATCCCCGTGAAGGTCGAGGCGTGGTTGACCCAGAGCGAGAACGAGGAACGGTTCTTCCGGTCGTACGGGATCACGTGGTCGCGCACGCCGACGCCGGCCGCCTCGAGCACGTCGTGGGCGAACGGCAGGCCCAGCCGTTCGGCCGCCTCGTGCGGGACCGCGCAGCAGATCAGCCCCCCGCCGTCCTTGCGCATCTGCCGGAGGTGCGCGGGCGTCACCGCGTCCGCGCGGATGGCAAAGTCGGTCTCTCCCTCGCGGTTGTCGAAGTCGTAGAGCAGGATGAACCGCCCATCCCGCAGCGCGGCAAGCGCCTCGTCAATCATGCTGCATCATCTCGTTCATCCGTCACCTCGACCGTCACGCGGTCCTTGTCGGTCAGGCCGAGGGCCTCGCGGAGGGGCACCCCGGCGATCACCTCGACGATGTCCTCGGGGTAGTGGGTCCGGCCCGGGACGACGATCGCGCACCGGTGCTCGCCGATCCGGCAGGGCAGGGCCCGGGCGTCGCCGAAGGTCCGCGCCTCCGCGACGAAGCCGCGGATCGCCGTCCAGTCGAGGGTGTCGAGCTTCTTTCGCACGGGCACACTCGCGCCGTCGAGCCGGACGTTGAGCGTTCCGGGGTACGGGTCCTCGCCGAGCACTGCCGCGAACTGCTCGCGATACGTGGGCAGGCTCATGTAGTAGCGCCCCTCGCCCACGCCGCTCACGACGTGGCCGGTCATCACGAACCCGCCGGACGAGCCCCCGAAGAGCCGGCAGTAGTCCGAGTACTCCCGGTGGAGGATCTCCTCGCCGGCCCGGCTGACCGAGACGTACTGACCCGCGGGACGGACCGACCGGGTGACGAGGAGCGCGGACTCGAGGGACTGGAGTCGGCGCGACGCCGTCTGGGGACTCATGCCGAGCTCGCCCGCGAGCGACTGGGACGAGACGTACACGGGCCCCCGGCACCCGCCGAGCAGGGCGATCGCCTTCAGGCACGCCAGGTCCCCGGCCTCGATCGTCACGGTACCAAATTTGAGATGCTTCTTATTTATGGATTGTGACGCGGATCGTCAGTCGCACCATTCGCAACGGCGACAGTCCCGCGCGAGAGCCCCGCCGGAAGCGCTTCTTCCGCAGGGGGGCGCTCACACACCGCCTCACGTCTGCGCCGCGATCTCGTCTGCCGTCGCGTACGGATGGGGATACCGTTCGATTTCTACGAGTCGCGCGAGCGGGCGCAGAAGCAGGTGCGCGAGATCGTCGGCGAGGACTACGAGGAGGGTAGAATAGAGATCGAATGCGCGCACGAGACCGATACGGATCAACTTTTGCCTCTGCAGAGGAGCGGCCGTCCCATAAACCCGCCCGCGGTTTATGGTTCCGTTCAAGGCTGTCAGGTAGCCCGATTCAGCCGGGCAGAAGTTCTCTGTAGCGCGATCCGGCCCCTCGACCGAATGGATCCGGAGGCCCGTCTCCACGATTCTGGAACTTTAAAGAATAAGAGATCATGCCTTTCGCGCTGACACGGGACGCCTCGCGAGAGAGGCAATCCTTACGGCACACGGCCCGAACGACCCGTAAGACGTGGGAGAACTGGTTACTCCCGGCATGTCCTGACCAGATCGTCGGGATCGGACGCATCGACTTCGCCGACGTCGTCGGGCTCTTCAAAAACCTCAAACTATTTCGCACTCCTGCCGCGCGTCTCGGGATACTATTTGCGTATTTTCCTTGTCAGC
>DUGU01000141.1 GCA_013331215.1 Methanoregulaceae archaeon | reverse complement strand
ACCGGCGAAGCGCCGCGTCCCGCCAGGCCCCGGTCAGGAGCATCTCGTGGGTGATCTGGCCGACCTCCTCGCGGAGGTCGAGGCCGGCCTCGACGATTGCGCGGCCGGTGGGGGTGATCGCGACCCGATAGCCTACCGTCTCGCGCTCGACGGTGAGCCCGCGCTTGAGGAGCTCGCGGAGCCCGGGCCCGTCGGAGAGGGGTGCGCGCAGCAAGGTCCGTTCGTCCTCGCCCTCGGGAGCTTCGCCGGTCCGCTCCACGACGCCGTCGCGGATCGCGATCCAGCCCTTGCGCCGGAGCCAGCCGATCCCGATCGAGGCGAGCGGGTGCGCCTTCAGCTCGGCCATCGGGGTCGGGCCGCCGATGGAGGCNNGGAGGCGAGCAGCTGCCGTTCGGGCAGGCCCGCCTCCGCGTATCGCCGCCCCTCCTCGGTGAGGTCGTACGACTTTTCGACCACGCGTTCGACCGTGGCCAGCCCGCCGTTCTGGGCGAGCAGGTTCGCGTACTGGACGACCGCGTCGGGGGCGGCTCCGAGGATCGCGCCGAGCTCGGGCGCGTCTGCCGCGCCGAGCGGCGCAAGCGCCGCGAGCAGGCGCCGCTCGTTCAGGGAGAGTGTGCTCTTCGTCATGAATCTCAGATCTCTGCCGCGATATGCGCGACCTCGTCCATCCGCTCGCGGAAGTCCGCGAGGAACGCCTCCACGCGGTCTGCCGTCTCGCGCTTGCAGGCCCCGCACGTGACCTCGCCCGCCATGCAGCGCCGGCGCAGCTCGGCGAGTTCCGCGTCGTCGTCGCACATGTGGAACCGGTTCAGCTCGTAGAGCGTGCAGCGCTCGGGCTCGCCGCCGAGCCGCCGCTGCTCCTCGAGCGTGGTTCTCCCGCCCGTGAGCGCTCCCATCACCTTCTTCCTGACCGCGGCCGACGGCTCGGCAAACCCGAACTGGGACTCGGGGACCGACGACGACATCTTGCCCCCGAGAAGGCCGGGCATGAACGTGTGGTACGTCGCCGACGGCAGGTAGAAGCCGAAGCCGCCGAAGTCCCGCTCGACCCGGCGGACGAGTTCGGCCACATCGCCGTGCAATACGCCGCGAACGTCGACGTGCCCCTCGTACCGTTTCGAGCCCGGCAGGGCCTTCGCAACTGCCTCGAGCGCGCCCGCGGGAGCGTTCTTCGCCCGGACCGAGACATGGTCCCCGCGGTCCTCGACCGTGAAGAACCGGAGGCCGTTCGCGACGTCCCGGCTCAGGCGGATGTGCGGGTCCTGGTCGAGCCCGACCGGGACCACCGTCGGGGCCGGCTCGCCCGCCGCCTGGGGGTAGAGGATGTCCCCGACCTGCGTGATCACGCTCATCGCGTGAGCGAGCGTGGTCTCGGCGCCGAACCCGTAAATGGCCGCGAGCTCCGAGAAGTTGACCCGGGTCGCCGCCTCGAAGGCGAGGTCCTTGAGAGCGCCGTTCCTGGACTGGAAGTACGCTTCGCCGGTGTAGCCCAGCGCGTAGAGCGCGGTCAGGTACTCGCGCCCGTACCGGTCGCAGTCCTCCCACGAGAGCCCGCGCACGGCGTGAGCCTCCCTGTCCGCGATCGCGATCATCCCGTGACCGCCCTGCCGGACGTGCCAGACCACCTCGCGCATCACGAGCAGGTGCCCGAGGTGCGGATGGCCCGAGGGCATGAACCCGGTCAGGACGTGGAACGGGCGGCGGTCGCGGATTGCCTCCGCTATCGGCCGGTAGTCGCGGTGGCCGACGATGATGCCGCGGCGCATGAACGCGGGCACCTCGGGGAGCAGGTCGACCAGTGGGGCGATGGGCTCGATCCCGAAGTCGTCGAAGAGGCGCCTCGTATCAATCGCCTGGCCGGCGGACCAGGGGTTGAGTGCTTCCGGCATGGGTCATCTCACAGCTTGATGCGGGCAAATTCGACGAAGAAGATGCCTTCAGTATGTACGCAGCCAAAGAGCATCTTCTTTTTTACCGAATGGGCCAGCCGGACCGAGCGCGAGATGACCGACATGGGCAGGGCCGCTCCCCCGGGGAGCGCGTGGACCAGCATCTCCGAGTGAGTCTTGGCTACCCCGTAGACGCGGTAGTGATGGCCGAACTTGTACCCGGTCCGGGGGACGTATCCCCGGTCGCGGAGGTGGGCGTAGACCGCGCTCTTCTCGCAGGCCTCGGCGTCGATCCTTGCGATCACGGCGCCGTACTCCCCGGTCTCCGGCGCGCCGCCCCCGAGGACGAGCCGCCCGTTAGCAATCAGGTGGAGCGCCTCCACGGGCGCGAGCTTGAGTCGGCGGTCGTCGAGCCGGGTGCCGTACCCGGCCGCCTCGAGCACGGCCCCCTCCTCGCCGTCCGCGATCACGGCCCAGCCGAACAGGCTCGCCGCCACCGTTCTCCCCGGGACGGTCGACTCCCGATGCGACAGGGTCGGCAGCTTCACCTCGTAATAGGTCAGCTCGTCCTCGTCGTCGACGACCGCGAGCAGGTGGGACTTGCGCATCTGCGCGGTCGACGTCGCCTCGGCGATCAGGCGGTCGAACTCGATCGGGTCCCGTTCGGAGAGGACCCGGACCATGTACTGCGACTGCCCCGAGCCCGGCCGCTGCCCGCGCCGAAAGACGCGGAAGTCGTGCGGCCCCGTCTGGACCACGTAGCCCCGTTCGCGGAGGTCGCGGTAGACGAGATACGCGCGGAGGAAGTGGGGGTCCGCGGTGAACTCCGCGAGCATGCTCTCGAAGGATTCGCCGGGAAGCTCGATTCTCCCGCGGTGGACGAGGTAGAGGGCCTCGACGGGGACGAGCGACAGTCCGTCGCCACCCGGTCGGCCGTACCCGCTCTGCTCGTAGAGCTGCAGCCCATCGCGCCCGAGTCGTATCGCGCCCGCCTCACGCCTCCCCTTCACGCCTGATATAATGGGGGCGTCCGGTCTATAAGTTGCCGGTCTGCCGCCTCCCCGGCGGCGTCAATCCCACCGGTGCGCCCGTTCCGGCCCTCATAGGCCGTATGGGTGCGGACTCCTCTCCCTCCTCGCAGCGCGGCAGACAGAAAGCTTGTTATGGAAAAGGGCAACCTATCATCCGTATCATGCCCATGGGAAACGAGGTGCTGCGTGGCGTCGTCTCGACAGTCGAGCACCTGCCCGTGCCGGCATACGCTCTCGACACCGCGGGTGCCATCCTCGCCTGGAACTCGGCCCTCGCACGGCTGACCAGCGTCCCGGGTGAGGATCTTGTGGGAAGGGACGGCGGAATCCATGCGGCGCCGTTCGTCGGGTCGGCCGGATTCCTGCTCGCCGACCTCGTACTCGACCCGACCAGGGAGGCCCCCGGGTACCTCTCGGCGGTAGAATGTGACGGCGACGGCCTCCTCGCTCGCCTCACCGCAGAGCTCTCCGGCGTGAGGCGCGCGTTCGTCGTCAGGGCCGCGCCGATTGTGGCGGAAGGCGTGATGATAGGTGCGGTCGAGGTCGTCCTCGCACCGCTCCCCGGCGCACCCGATCCGATGGTTACGCACGAGACCGTTGCGCGTCTCCTCCAGACCGCGCGCCACGATATCAAGAACGAGCTGACCATCGTGCTCGGATATATCGGGCTTGCCCGCGACTCGGTCGGCGACCCGGTAACCTGCGCCGGGCTCGACCGGGCCATCGCCGCCGCCGGGGAGATCGGCCGGCTCATCGAGTTCACCCGGGAGGTCGGTGACCTGGGCGAGCGGCCGCCGGAGGCCCGGAACCTCGCGGCCCTGATCCGCGACGCGGCCGACTCGGCCGACCTCAGCGGAATCGATCTCGAGATCGCGGTTCCGCGAGAGACGGTCACGGCGGACCCCGTCGTCTTCAGCGTCTTCGAGCACCTCTTCGAGCGCCTCTTTCTGTACTCGGCCGCCACCGTCCCCCGGCCGGGGGCGGTCCGGGTCGCTGCCTGCGGCAGGGATCCCCACGTCGTCGTCTACGAGGACGATGCCCAGCGCACCGATCGCCGACTGCACCCCGACCGCGGCTTCACGCGCGAACTCGACCGCGGTCTCGCCATGCTCCGCGAGCTGCTCTCGCTCGACGGTGTCGAGCTCTCGGTCATAGCGGACCCCCTGCGCCTGGAATTGCGGATCCCGGGATCTCGCGTTCAGCCTGTCGAAAAAGAGGAGTAGTCTTCAGGCCTGCTCGGGCCCTGCGTTGAAGACGTTCTTGTAGATCTGGTCGTCGCCCGTATTCGAGAGGCGCTTCCGCTCGGTCTTCTCCTCGACGAGCGCGAGCACCG
>DUGU01000300.1 GCA_013331215.1 Methanoregulaceae archaeon | reverse complement strand
TCTTGCAGCGCCAGCAGTGGCCGTAGCGGTGGACGACCTCAGCTTTCGCGAGCAGGTGGTCGCCGAGGGCTTCGAGCACGTCGAGGTTCGCCTCGCGGATCGGCCGGCCCGCGAAGACGCCGGCCTCGGCCGTGAAGACACCGGCCTCGTCGACCGGGCAGAGGAACGGGAGGCACTCGCGGACGCCGACCAGGTAGTCGTCCCAGCCGTGGCCGGGTGCGATGTGGACCAGGCCGGTATTCTCGAGCGTGACGAAGTCGGCCTCGACCACGCGGTGGGGCATGGTCCGCTGGATCTCGATGAGATCCTCGAGGGGCGAGCGGTACGTGGTCCCGACGAGCCCGGCGCCGGGCCGGGTCTCGAGCACCTCGAAGTCTTTATACCGGCCCCGCTTCAGGACGGGCGCGACCAGGTCCTCGGCGATCCAGAGCCGCTCGTCGACGCCCTCCTTCACGGCGCGGACGAGCGCGTACGAGAGTTCGGGGTCGACCGCGACCGCGACGTTCGCCGGGAGGGTCCAGGGGGTCGTGGTCCAGATCACCAGATACTCGTCGTCCTTTCCCGCGATGGGGAACTTCACGAAGACCGAGGGGTCGCGCTCGTCCCAGTACTCGACCTCGGCGTCCGCGATCGCGGTCTCGCAGCGCGGGCACCAGTTCACGACCCGGTGCCCGAGGTCGAGCATGCCCTTCTCGTCGGCCTGCCGGAGCGCCCACCAGGCGGCCTCGATGTAGTCGGGAGTGACGGTCTGGTACGGGTTGTCGAAGTCGAGCCAGACGCCGAGGGCGCGGAACTGGTCAGACATCAGCTCGCGGTTCTTCGCGGCGAAGCTCCGGCACTCCTCGATGAACCGCCCGATCCCGTAGTCCTCGATCTCCTGCTTGGAGACGAAGCCGAGCTGCTTCTCGACCTGCACCTCGATCGGGAGGCCGTGCATGTCGTACCCGGCCCGGTCGATCACGTGCCGGCCCCGCATCCGGACCTGGCGGAGGACCGCGTCCTTGATGATCTTGTTCCAGGCCGTGCCGAGGTGGATGTGACCGGTCGTATACGGCGGCCCGTCCACGAAGAAGAACGGCGGGTCGCCGGCATGGAGCGCCCTGACCTTCGCGTAGACCTGCTCCTCGTCCCAGAACCGGCGCACCCCGCCCTCGAGCTCGGCCGGCCGGTAGCTCCCGGCGACGTCCTTCACCGCGTACCCTCTCCGTCCATGAGTGGTTTATATGTCGTCCGTCACAGCCCAAGTACTTTTTTGCGAGCGGTTCGGGGACTCCGCGGCGGATCCTGACAGGTTTAATCCCTGCGATGCCGATAGTCTCTCATCACGGAATGGACGCTGGTGGAATGAGACACGTACTGTTCAGACTCGCGGTGGGGGTCGTCCTCGCCCTGCTGCTCGCGGGCGGCGCTGCGGCCGCCGACGCGAACAATACCACGCCGGCCGCGAACCAGACACCGCCGGCCGTCTGGGAGCGGACATACGGCGGGCTCGCGAACGAGACCCTACTCTCGCTGCTCGCAGCTCCCGACGGCGGCTACCTGCTGGTCGGGAGCGCGGAGGGCAACGGCACCGGTGAGGAGCTGTACCTTGTCCGGACGGACTCGAACGGCACGCCGACGCGCGAAACGCGGATGCCATTCGGTACCGGAGGAGCGGTGAGCCCGATCGCGGCCGACCGGACGGCGGACGGCGGGACCATCGTCGTCGGCGGGATCGACTCGGCGGGACCGACCGGCGAGGACGTCGCCCTCCTCCGACTCGGGCCGGACGGGCGGCAGCTCTGGTCCCGGTCGTACGCCATCGGCAACGGCCGGGACATCGGCGATGCCGTCCGGCCCGCGACCGACGGCGGGTACATCGTGGCCGGGACAACGGACTCGCCGAACGGGGGGACGCCCGAACTCCTCCTGCAGAAGGTTGGCGAGGACGGCGGCGAGGTCTGGCACCGTTCCCTGCCCGTCGGCGCCGGCATCCTCTTCGTCCGCGATCTGCTGGCGACGCCCGACGGCGGGTACCTCGTCGTCGGCTCGACCGACGCGAACCATCCGGGGTCGCTCGACATGCTCCTCGTGAAGGTCTCGTCGGGCGGGAACCGCGAGTGGCTGCGGACGTACGCGTCCGGCACGGAGACGGCCTACGGTTACGCCGTCCAGCCGAGCCCGGACGGAGGGTGGGTCCTCCTCGGCGGCGTCGACGGGGCGGCTTCCCACGCGGCCATCCTGGTGAAGGTGGACACGGCCGGAAACGAGCAATGGCGGAAGCGGATCGCGATCGGCGGGGCGCGGACCTGGGGTTACGCCCTCGCACGGGCCGGCGTGGACGGGTACGCCGTCGCCGGCGCCGTCGAGGCGCCCGGGGGGCTCCGGTCGTATGCAGCCCGGCTCGATCGTTCGGGCGCCGAGGTCTGGAACCGATCGTTCGCGATCGGCAGCGGTCCGTCGCGGGCGCTCGCCGTGACGGCCGCACCTCCAGACCGGCTCGTGGTCGGCGGCGAGGCGAGCCGGACGACGGACGCGCTCTACGACCTCTACCTCAGCTCGGTCGTGCCCCCGACGGTCGCGCCGAACGCCACCGCGACCGCGACAATCAACGTGACGACGAACGCGACCTCGATCCCGACCACGGCCGTCCCGGCCACGACGCAGGCCGCGCTCGCTCCGACGCTCTGCCTCGTCGCCGTGGCGGGCGCCGCCCTCATCGCCGTGCTGCGGCGGCGATAACCCTTTTTTCCTCCGGCGTCCGTACCGTCTCTCTCATGCAGATCGCGGTCTGCGGTGCAACCGTCTGCGGCGAGGACCTGCTCGCGGCGGCCCGGGCGATCGGCAGGACGCTCGCGGAGCAGGGTGCAATCGTCCTGACCGGCGGGCGGGGCGGGGTGATGGAGGCCGCGGCCCGCGGCGCCCGCGATGCCGGCGGGGTCGTGGTCGGAATCCTGCCCGACCTCTCGGACGGCAACCCGCACCTCTCGATCCGTATCCGGACCGGCATGGGCCATGCGCGGAACGTGATCCTGGTCCAGTCGGCCGACGCCGTGGTCGGGGTCGGCGGCGAGTTCGGCACCCTCTCCGAGCTCGCGATCGCGATAAAAGAGGGGATCCCTGTCGCCTGTTACCATTCCTGGGACCTCCCCGGCGCGCTGCAGTGCGCCACGCCCGAGGAGGCCGCGCTCGCGGCCGTCAGGGCTGCGAGCAGCGCCGCTCGCCCGTGCAGGTGAGGTCGTACCCGCCCATGGCGGTAAGGCGTTCGCGGAACTCGGCCGACGAGATCGCGTGCACGAGCGCGGCCACCCGCGGGTCCTCGAGCGAGGCCGGGTCGAGCGCGAGCTCGTACCGCTCGGTCGCGACCGGGCTGAACGCGAGCCCGAGGGCCTGCGCGGCCGAGTAGACCCCGAGCCCCATCTCGGCCTCGCCCGACTTCACGGCGACCGCGACCCCGAGGTGGGTCGTGAACTCGCGGTTGTAGCCCCGGATCGAGGACGGATCGATCCCGTGTTCGCCGAGCCAGCGGTCGAGGAGCATGCGCGTCCCCGAGCCCCGCTGCCGGTTCGCGAAGGTGTGCTCTCCGATCGCCTCGATCCCGAGGCCGTCGCGCGAGATGATCCCCTGCTGCCGCTCGGCCACGCAGACGAGGAGGACCCGCCGGCCGGGCAGGTACTGCCGGAGGAACGGGATGTTGAAGTCGCCGTCGGGGGCGAGCAGGTGCATGGGGGCCGCGTGGCAGTGGCCCCGGCGGAGGGCGAAGATCCCGCCCATCGAGCCCACGTGGGCCGAGTGGAGGTCGATCCCCTCCGCGGAGAGCAGGTCCGCGAGGACGTCGATGGCAGGATCGTGCGACCCGGTCACGAGCAGGGCCCGCTCGGCGTCGCTTCGCGGGACGGTCAGCCGGACCGCGACCTCCTGGTCGGCCTCGACCCCCTCGCTCCGCGCCGGCACCCGGAGGTACGCGTTCGACCGGACCACGGACATCTGGACGCCGGCGCCGCGCGACTGCGGGACGGCGACCCAGCGATCGCCCACGTGGCCGACCGCGAGGAGGACGAACTCGTCCGAGCCGACCTCCTTCGTGAGCGGCGAGGCGAGCACGGCCCCGACCTCGTCGGAGGGCGGCACGGGAAGGCCGAACCGGGCGAGCAGGGGAATCACGATCTCGCGGAGCACGGTCAGGGCCGAGAGCGGATATCCCGGGAGCCCGATCACCGGCTTCCCGTCGACCCGGCCGATGATCACGGGCTTGCCCGGCTTGATCGCGACGCCGTGGATCAGCACCTCGCCGAGCTCGGCGATCACGTCGGCCGTGAAGTCGCGGGTCCCGGCGGACGAGCCGGCCGAGACGATCACGAGGTCGTTCGCGGCGACGGCCTCGCGGATCCGGTCGCGGATCAGCTCGTACTCGTCGGGAGTGTTCGGGTACCGCGTGCACCGGCACCCGAGGGAGTCGAGCCAGGCGGAGGCGAAGAGCGTGTTCGACTCGACCACCTGGCCCGGCTCCGGCCGCTGGCCGTGCGGGACCAGCTCCGAGCCGGTCGGCACGAACCCGACCCGGACCGTCGCGACCTCGACCCCGGCCATGCCGTAGGCTGCGAGCGCGCCGAGGTCCTGGGCCCGGAGCCGCCGGCCCCGGGACACGGCCATCTCGGTCTCGCCGATGTCCTCGCCCGCGGGCCGGACGTGTTGCCAAGGCGCCGCGGCCCGCCGGATCGTGAACGCGCCGTCGTCGCCGATCAGCACGTCCTCGATCATGATCACCGCGTNNCACGTTGCCCGTGTTGACGCGGAGCGCGTCGAGGAGGCGGACCGGCCGCCCCTCGCTGGCGCCGGCGGTCCCGGCGGAACGGACCGCGATCCCGTCCATGGCCGAGAGGTGGACCTCCGGGACCGAGAACCGGGCGTGGACCGGCTCCGCGGTCACGCGCCCGACCGCGGACTCGAGCGGGACGATCTCCGACGGACGCGGAAATGCGAAGCCGGTCCGAAGGGTCTCCAGCGCCTCCTCGAGCGAGACGACCGCGAGGTACCGCTTCACCACAGGAGCACCTCCACCTCGTCACCGGTCTCGAAGCCCTCGCGCCCGGCGGGGACCCGGAGTAGCCCGTCCGCCCGGACGAGCGAGTTGAGCAGCCCGGACTTCGCGAAGACTGGCCGGGCCATCCCGTCGCGGACGGTCACGCGGACATAGTCCTCGCGCCCGCGGGCCGAGGGGACATTCTCGGCAAGCCGGGCCCGGACCCGTCGCGACCGATCGGTGCGATCACCCGAGAGGGCTGCGAGCGTGGGCCCCGCGACCACGAGCAGGACCACGAAGGCCGAAGCCGGGTGGCCAGGAAGGCCGATCGCCGGAATCTCGCCGACCCGCCCGATGATCGTCGGCTTGCCCGGCGCGAGCGCGATCCCGTGGACCAGCACCTCGCCGAGCTCGGCGATCGTCTGCGCGCCGAGGTCCCGCTCGTCCTTGGAGGAGCCGCCCGAGACGAGGACCGCGTCGCACTCGCCCGCCGCTCTCTCCAGGACGGCGCGGAGGGCGCCCGGTTCGTCGCGGACGATCCCGTAGAACCGCGTCTCGCAGCCGCGCTCTGAGCAGAAGGCCCGGCAGAGGTACGAGTTCACGTCCCGGACCTCGCTCCTCCCCGGCACCGCGTCGACGGGCACGACCTCGTTCCCGGTCGAGACGACGCCGACCACGGGCCGCCGGCGGACCTCGACCCCGGCCCTGCCGATCGCGGCGAGGGCCCCGACCTCCTGGGGCGAGAGCCGCCGCCCGGCCGGGACCGCGACCTCGCCGGCGGCGAAGTCCTCGTCGGGGAGGACCAGGTTCTCGCCGTTCGCGACCGGCTTCCCGATCAGCACCTCCTCTCCTTCGGCCTCCGCGTGCTCGACCATCGCGACCGCGTCGGCCCCCTCGGGGACCTCGCCGCCGGTCGGGACGTACGCGCACTCGCCGGGAGCCAGCGCGAACGACGCCCCGGCGCCCATCGCGACCCGGCCCTTCAGCCGGAAGAGCGAGGGGAGCGCCTCCGAGGCCCCGACCGTCTCGGCGGCGCGAACCGCGTAGCCGTCCACGGTCGAGCGGCGAAAGCCCGGGAGGTCCGTCTCGGCCCGGGCGTCGGCGCCGAGCACGCGCCCGGACGCCTCCTCGAGAGGGACGGTCTCGGTCCCGACCGGCCGGGCCAGCCCGACCGCCGCCGCGACCGCCTCGTCGACCGGGACGACGTTCAGGAACCGGGCCATCAGCGGAAGCAGCCGAGCTGGCAGCCCCGGATCTTCACGCCGTGCGAGTCGCAGTACTCGCCGATCTCGCGTTTCGGAATGCCGTACTTCGCGGCCATCGCCTCTGCCTGGGGGCACTGGAGCTCGTTCTCGATGCCCATCTCGTCGAACGCCTTGCGGATCGTTGCCTCGTCCATGCGATCATACAGGAGGGCGGCGGAGATAGGTTTTTTCACCGGGCACGATCGGAGCAGTCTTCCCCCGTCAAAGCCCACGATCTGAGAACCATGCGGATAGCGGGCGTCAACTCGATCCAGGATCCGGCCGGCGTCGGGATCAGGAGCCGGTGCGAGGCCCTGATCGACGAGCTCCGTCCGGCCGACGCCTGGGAGTTCCGCGAGGTCGAGGGGCGGCTGATCCACGCCGAACGGGTCGACCG
>DUGU01000329.1:1750-2563 GCA_013331215.1 Methanoregulaceae archaeon | reverse complement strand
TCTGGCCCTCGAACTGGGGGTTCGCGAGCTTGATCGAGATGACCGCGGTCAGACCCTCGCGCACGTCCTCGCCGCGGAGGGTCAGGTCCTTGTTCTTGAAGAGGTTGTTCCGCTTGGCCGAGGCGTTGATTGCCCGGGTGATGGCCGAGCGGAAGCCCTCGAGGTGGGTCCCGCCCTCGCGGGTGTTCACGCTGTTGACATAGGTGTACAGGGTCTCGGCGTAGGACTGCGTGTACTGCAGGGCCACCTCGACCTCGGTCCTGTTCTCGGGGTCGGTCCGCTGGAACCAGAGCACGTCGGGGTGGATCGGCTCCTTCCCCTCGTTGAGGTAGACGACGAACTCGCGGAGACCTCCGTCGAACCGGAAGACCTCGGGTTCGCTCTCGGTCCGGCGGTCCTCGATCCGGATCTGGAGGCCCGCGTTCAGGAACGCGAGCTCGCGGAGACGGTGGGCCAAGACGTCGTAGTCGAAGACGACCGTTTCGAAGATCGTCGGGTCGGGCATGAACGTGATCACAGTCCCCGACATCTCCTTCCCGTGGGCCTCGATGAAGGCCTCGCGCGAGGCGAGCCCCTTTCGCGTCCGCTCGCCGTACCGGACGGCGTAGCGGTCCTGCATCTCCTCCTTCGTCTCCTCGCGGGTGACGAGCTCGGCGGCCTTGCCCCGGACGAAGTGCATCTCGTACACGTTCCCGTCGCGGTAGACCGTGGCGTGGAGCCAGCTCGAGAGCGCGTTCACGACCGAGACGCCAACGCCGTGGAGCCCGCCCGATACCTGGTAGGACTGCTTGTCGAACTTGCCGCCGGCGTGGA
>DUGU01000329.1:0-1721 GCA_013331215.1 Methanoregulaceae archaeon | reverse complement strand
GGATGCCCCGGCCGTTGTCCTCGACCGTGCACGAGCCGTCCTCGTCGATTGCGACCCAGATGTGGTCGGCAAAGCCGCCGAGGGCCTCGTCCACCGAGTTGTCCACGACCTCGTACACGAGGTGGTGCAGCCCGCGGGTGTCGGTCGAGCCGATGTACATGGCCGGCCGCTCCCGCACCGGCTGCAAGCCCTCCAGTACGGTGATATGCGATGCGTCGTAGGTTTCTAACATCCAATGGACCTCTGATAAATGCTCGAGAACAGAAGATCTCTTCGCTACTGTAGTATTGTTCTTCAGGCTACTTATAGGTGGGTGTCACCGCAAAGACCAGGGAATTCCCAGGGGCCGATCGGGAAAAAAGGGCATGAATCAGGGTCTTTCAAACGGTGTCAATCGAACGAGCCGGTCGAGGGGTCCTCGATGCCGAGCGCACGGTCGACGGCTACGCAGAGGCGGGCGAAGAGCCGCTTGATCTCGGGGTACTCCTCGCGGTCGACCGTGCCGGCCTGGTGCCAGAGGATCCGTTTCCGGAGCATGGTCGTCAGCTCCTCGACCTCGGTGCCCCGGAACTGCGACGGCAGCACCATCTCGTCCAGGTGATCGGCCAGCCCATAGAAGGCCTGGTCGGCGGGCAGGCTGAGGTGACGCCCGATCAGCATCAGGTTTGTGACATATCCGCGTCCGAATTTCGACGCCATGGCATACAGTAGCCGTTGCAACGGATAAGTGCTGTCCCGGGACCCGGGCATGGATTCAAAACCCGATGGCGTATCCCGGCGTACCAGTAAACCGGCTCGCTCCCGCTCCGCTGCTCGCCGGCAACGGGGAGGGGGCTCGCGCCGCTCCCTCCCGCCTCGCTCCACTCGGCACCCCCCCTGTGACGACGGGCGATACCGCTGCCGGGTCGGCGCCCCCGTAGTGGCGATTCTTGTATTCTGGCCAGCTAGGCGCTGAGCTGGGCGCTCCATTCCTGGCACGGCGAAGGTACGATCTTGCTGCACTGGTGAGGCGACAATCCGACCGGCCTATCGCCCCGCGGAGGTGGGGAGGCGCGAAGCGCCGGGGAGGGGGCGGCGCGAGCCCCCTCCCCAGTTCTTCGGGGAGTGAAAAAATCACGGAATGAAAAGATCGACCACGAGCACGGTAATGTTGTCCGGCCCGCCGCCGTCGTTGGCGAGCCCAACGAGCTCGCGGCAGCACGTCCTCGCCACCGGGAACCGCTCGAGGACGCGTCCGATCTCGGCGTCGTCGAGGACGGCCGTGAAGCCGTCCGTGCAGAGGAGGAGCCGGTCGCCGGGCCGGCGGCCGACCCGCCGGAGGTCCGGGTCCGAGCGAGTGGGCCCTCCGAGCGTGCGGGTCACGACGTTCCTGCCCGGATGGTACTGCGCCTCCTCGGGCGTGATCCCCCCTGCCGCNNCGAGCTCGCCGGCCACGTTGTGGTCCGTCGTGAGCCTGCAAAGACGGCCGTCGCGGAGGAGGTAGGCCCGACTGTCCCCGACGTGAGCGATCATCCATTTCTCTCCGGCCCCGACGGCGAGCACGACCGTCGAGCCCATCCCGGCGAGGCTGCGATCGGCCGCGCCCGCTCGCCCTATGGCGGCGTCGGCCCCGGCGATGGCGACCCGGACGCCGGCCTCGAGGGACCCGTAGCGGGGGAGCGGGGCGAGTACAGCCACGAGCGATTCGGCTGCGATCCGGCTCGCGACCTCCCCGCCGGGGA
>DUGU01000080.1 GCA_013331215.1 Methanoregulaceae archaeon | reverse complement strand
CAGGCCCGGAAGGGAGCAGACCCACCGTAGACGTTCGGCGCCCGCGGGAGTGCGGGGTGGAGGAGGGGTCCGCCGGGCAGGCTGGGTGCGTCGCGTCGACCGAGAACCCGTTCCCACCGGTTCTGATTCCATGGCACGTGTTGCGATCATCGGTGCGACCGGCAACGTCGGCTCTTTTGCAGCGCATCCCATCTCCGAGATCCCGTACGTGGACGAGATCCTGCTCGTCGGGCGGCCGGGACGCGAGTCGCTCCTCGAGGGACTCCGCCGCGACTTCAACGACAGCTACGCGGCGCGCGGGACGAACTGCCGCCTCTCCTGGTCGACCGATATCGCCGATGTCGCGGGCTCGGAAGTGATCGTCCATACGGCCGGCGCCGCACGGACGGCGAGCCAGGACCGGATGGACCTCGCGCTCACGAACGCCCGGATCGTGGCCGATGCTGCCGAGGAGATTGGGCGCCAGGCCAGGAACGCGAAGCTCTTTATGGTCACGAACCCGGTCGACGTGATGACCTCGGTCGCGCTCCGGCACTCGGGGTTCCGGCCGGGCCAGGTCTTCGGCCTCGGCACGCACCTCGACTCCATGCGCCTGAAGTCCCTGCTCGCCCAGGCGTTCCAAGTCCACGTCTCCGAGGTCCATACCCGGATCATCGGTGAGCACGGTCCCTCGATGGTCCCGCTCTGGTCCGCGACCACGATCGGGGGAATCCGGATCAACCGGCTCCCCGCATTCACGGACCTGCCCCTCGCCCGCATGGTCGAGTCCGTCCGCGCGAGCGGCGAGACGATCATCCGGCACAAGGGCTCGACAATATACGGTCCGGGCGAGGCGATCGCGACCCTCGTCCGGACGGTCCTCGGCGACGAGAACCGGATCCTCACGGTCTCGACCTACCTCCGCTCCGAGGTCCACGACATCGGCGGGGTCTGCATCGGCGTCCCGGCCCGGGTGAACCGGCAGGGCGTGACGCCGATCGCGATCCGGCTCGACGACGACGAGGTCGCGGCCTTCCGCGCCTCGGTCGACCGTATCCGGGCCGAGACCGCGCTCGTCTTCGAGCGGCTCGACTGGGAGTGATCGGCCGCTCCCCTCGGGAGAGCGGCACGGAAAAAGAGAGGCTCAGGTCAGGGTCACTTCGACGATCTCGGCTCGCTCGACGCCGGGGACGGACGAGAGCAGCTCCTCGAGCCGGTCCGTCTGCCCTCCCTGGTCGCCAACGACTGCGACGACCATGAGCGCCTTGAGGCCGAAGCCGATCGGCTCTTCCGTGATCTGGTGGATCTCGGGGGCCGTCTCTTTCAGAGAGGCCTTGAGCGCCTCGAGGTCGACCTCGGGTGACTCGGGCATGACCCGGATGATGCACGCGACATCGCCCATGGTCAGGGCCCTGTGAACCCGCATTGCGGGCACATGTACGGAATGCTCTGCTCGCGGCACCGTAGGCACCGCTTGATCTCGAACTCGCACTGGGGGCAGAGGAACGTGGTTCCGCCGACCTCGGCGAGGGGGGCATTGCACGATGTGCACTTCTTTGTCGTCATGTAGACCCGATCCCCAGTACGTTCACGCTCGGCCCACAAATAAGCTGGGGTCGATCCGGGTCCCGGGGACGGGATCGTTCCGAAGCGCCCGCCCGAGCCTGCCGGAGACCCGGGCGTTGACGATACGGACGCTGACTCCGTGGGCGAGGGCGAACGGGACCAGGCATGGGTCCACTGTGTCTGTCTCGAGCGGCACCGTCACGGTCTCGAGGAGCCGGCCGTCGACAACGATCCCGTCGACCGACTTCGCGAGCAGGAGGTCGCACTCGAGCTCGGCCGCGCACCAGGCCGCGATCGTGTCCGAGCTGACCCGCCACGAATGCGGCAGCGGGTCGCGGTCGCGGAGGAGGCGGTACGGGAGGAGCACGGACGGTGCGTCGGGGATCCGGAGGGCCTCGACCCCGGGCAGGCCGAGCGCGGCGAGGTACAGGCCGACCTGCTCCATGGCCGCGATCGCCATCCAGTGCGCGGCGTCGGGCGCCGGGTCGAGCGTCCGCACGACGTCGGCGAACGGGCCGCCCCCGGGGACGACGAGGATCGGCCGGGGCGCGGCTGCCAGGATCCGAACGAGGGACGGGGCGCAGCCGAGGAGCGAGCCGCCGAACTTGACTACGAGCGGGCGCACGGTGGCGTACTATAAACCGGTCCGTGACAAAAAGTCGATCGATGCGGGTCGCTCTCCTGCTCGTGCTCCTCCTCTGCCTCACCCCCGCCGCCGGTGCGTACGCGCTCGCCGAGGTCTGTCCCGACACCTGGCTCTCGGGAGAGGCCGACGAGTTCTTCGCGCTCTCGGGCGACGGCCCCCTCGCCGGGATCGCCGTGACCGACCACGAGGGGACGGCCGCGTTCCCGTCGAACGCCATCGGGCACGGTCGGGTCGTGGTCGCGCGGAACGGGTCGGCGTACGCCTTCGTCCACGGCATGCTCCCCGACTTCGAGCTCCAGGACGCCTCGCCCGCCCCGGGGATGCTCACGATAAAGGACCTCCGGCTCGGCAACGACCGCGACGAGCTGGTCCTGCTCGCGAACGGGGCCGAGACGGACCGGGTTGCCTGGCCGGGAGACGTGGTCGGGCGGCAGGGCCAGGTCCACTTTCGCGAGAACGGTGTCTGGGACCCGCGCGTGCTGATGATCGGCCAGTCGCGCTTCGAGCCGGTCACGGTGGCGAACGTCTCGGGCACGGCCTTCGTCGCCCCCGACTGCTCCTCCGACGTGCTCGAGGACCTCGTCGCGTCGGCCGCGTCCTCCCTCCGGCTGAATGCGTACGAGCTGACCGACCCGGTCCTCGTCGACGCGCTCGTCGCGGCCAGGAGCCGCGGGGTTACCGTGACCGTCCTCGCCCAGGGCAGCCCCGTCGGCGGGGTCTCGTCCGGGGAGTGGGCCATGCTCTCCCGGCTCCTCGCGGCCGATGTCGAGGTCCGGTTCATGGCGACCGACGAGGACGCGCACGCTCGGTACCGGTACGACCACGCGAAGTACATGGTCGTCGACGACCGGTGGACCCTCGTCACGACCGAGAACTGGAAGCCGGCAGCGTTCCCGCCGGCAGGTCGGCAGGGCAACCGGGGCTGGGGCGTCGTGATCGACGACCCGAGGGTCGCCGTGTACTTCGCACAGGTCTTCGAGACCGACCTCGGCGGGCGCGATATCCACCCGGTGACGACCGTGAAGCCCGGCGCGGTCGAGACGCCGTCCGACCGGGCGTACGCGCCGCGGTTCACGCCCGCGCCGTTCTCCGATGCGACGGTCACGACCGTGCTCGCGCCCGACACGGCCGGCGAGGTCGAGGCCCTGATCCGCTCGGCGACGAGCTCGGTCCGGATCGAGCAGGCCTACATCACGAACGAGTCGGGCACGCGGCTCCAGCGGTACCTCGCGGCGGCCGTTGACGCGGCCCGCCGCGGGGTCGAGGTGCGTGTCCTCCTCGACGGTGCCTGGTTCAACACCGAGGACGAGGCCGACAACGACGAACAGGTGCGGCTGATCAACGCGATCGCGCAGGCCGAAGGGTTGCCGCTCGAGGCCAGGATCATCGACCTCGACGCGCACGCGCTGACCAAGGTCCATACGAAGGGCGTGGTCGTGGACGGCCGGCGGGTGCTCGTCTCGTCGATCAACTGGAACGAGGCCTCGCCCTCGTTCAACCGCGAGGCCGGGGTGATCGTGGACGATCCCGGCACGGCGGTGTACTTCGCTGCGGCTTTCGACGCGGACTGGGAGACGGGCGCGGGCGGCTCGGCCGCGGTCGCCGGGCGGGGAATCGACTGGCTCCGGATCGGCATCGCGGCGCTCGTCCTCGTCGTGATCGGAGCCGCGCTGCTCTGGCGGAAGAGAAGAGTATAGAAGAGTGACTCAGAACTTCTTTGCCGCGCAGCGGCAGAGGTCGCAGATGGTGATCGCGCCCTCCTCCTCGCCCATGACCGAGAGCGCCCAGCGATCGATCATGGTGGAGAGTTCGGGCGAGAGGTACATATCGTCGCAGTAGCCGCGCTTGCGGCTGACGTACTGGGAGATCGCGGCGCGGCTGATGCCGAGCCGCCGCGCCACCTCGGTCTGCGGAACGCCCTGGCGTGTCACCAGGCGACAGACCATCTCGGCGCGTGCCGTGGGAACGAGTTTGCGCACCATGGCATCACAGACCATGATGTCGCAGACCCGCTCACTCATGCGGGTACCGCAACAGCCGCGGGACGCGACAGGTAGATGATCTGTCGAGCGTCCTTGAAGTTGAACTTCTCGATGATCAGGTGATGCTCTTTCAGCTTCTTCAGCGCGTATCGTACGGTGCGCGGTGCGAGGTTCGACCGCGACACAAGCTCCTTGTGGGTCATGGAACCGCTGGAGTCCAGCAGGTGCAGGACCGTTCTGGAGGATGGGGGAAGACCAGACCCGGTCATACATATGATGTTAACGCTGTTAACACATAAACCTGTCGGTTATATTTAGGATGACTACGAACAATTTCGTAGTATGCTGATGCCACAGGAGCGGCGGGCGCTCCTTCTCCTCGTCGGCGTCTTCGCCGTGGTCGCCGTCGGGGCCGCGCTCCTCGAGTACCTCGGCCCCGGCGCGTTCGCGACCCCCTTCTCGCCAACCCTCTCGGACGGCACGCTCGCGTCCGTGCGCGGCACGGTCGAGGACGTGGTCGTGGCGAGCGGCGGCCACCTGATCTGCCGAATCGGGGGTGTCCGGGTCTTCATGCCGGCGAGCGCGGTCCCGGAACCGGCGCCGCAGAAAGGCGAACTCCTCGAGTGTTACGGCGTCGTCT
Source organism: Methanoregulaceae archaeon (assembly GCA_013331215.1). Taxonomy (GTDB): domain Archaea; phylum Halobacteriota; class Methanomicrobia; order Methanomicrobiales; family Methanospirillaceae; genus UBA288; species UBA288 sp11384u. The sequence continues at coordinate 974 of DUGU01000080.1, read as the reverse complement.
CGACCTATGCCGGGGCGAAGGAGCTCACGCTCCGCGACGCCCGCGACCTCGTCCGGGTCGATCAGGAGTGATCCGCGCAATCTGGCGGGAGGGCCTCGAAGGGGGTGGGCGCGGCGAGAACCCCCCGTTCCCGCGCCGAGGCGCGCCAGACGGCCCGGACGGCCTCGACGAACGCCGCCGGGTCGTCGCCGGCGGATCCGAGCGCACCCTCGAGCCGGGCCTCGAGCACGCCGAGCGCCCGGTCGCGGCACGCATCGAAGGCGGCGGCCGGACCGAGGTTGAGGAATGCGAGAAGCACCGCCTCCTCCTGCTTTCGGTACGCGGCCGCGAGCAGACACGGGCGCTCGGCGCCGTTCGCGTCGACGACCGCCGCACGGTACCGCGTCGGTACCCCGCGGGCCCCGCGCCGCCGCCGCTCCTCGGTCGTCATGACCCGGTTCCGATCCGACCCGGCGATGCGGAGCGCGAGGGTGTCAGGGGCCGCCTCGCCGAAGAGGGCGCGGGCCGCGTCGTTCTCGTACCGGACCCGGCCGTCGCGCCCGGCGAGGAGGAGCGGGAGGGGCGTTGCGGCAAGGAGCGTCTCGAACGCGTCGGCCCTGGCAGCGGTCGAGGCGATGGCCGCCGACCGCGCCGCGACGTCGAACCCCTCGTCGGCGAGCGTACTGACGAGCTCGACCTCCTGGTCGGTGTAGGGCGTGGAGCGGTCCGCGACCGCGACCACGCCGTTCTTGCCGACGGGGACCGCGAGGATGCGGCGGAGAGGAAGTGGAGCGTCGGGGGACGCCTCGCGCACGGCCGGCCCGCCCGAACCGGCCGCATCCCCGACGAGCACGGCCAGGTCCACGTCGGCGAGCGCGGGAGAGACGGCGAGGGGAGCGAGCGTGTCGCCGTCCCTGCGGATCACCGCCCCGTACCGCGACCCGGTCGCGCGGAGGGCCGCCGCGAGGAGGCGGACGGCCGCGTCCGCCCCTTCG
>DUGU01000029.1:535-5097 GCA_013331215.1 Methanoregulaceae archaeon | reverse complement strand
CGGCCGGTCTCGCCATCGGCCTGCTCCGTCCCGAGGCGCTGGCGGCGGCCCTGCCGATCATCGGCCTCTGGTTCGTGTCGCCCGCCGTGGCCTGGTACCTGAGCCGCCCGCTGGTCGAGCCCGCCCCGGCCCTCGACCCGAGCGAGATCCGGTTCCTCCGCTCGGTCGCGCGGCGGACGTGGCGCTTCTTCGAGGTCTTCGTCGGGCCCGATGAGAACTGGCTGCCGCCCGATAATTACCAGGAACTCCCGGTCGAGAGGATCGCGCACCGCACCTCGCCGACGGATATCGGCCTCGCCCTCCTCTCCACCCTCGGAGCCGCCGACCTCGGGTACCTCACGCCGCGGCGCTGCGCCGAGCGGCTCGAGCAGTCGTTCGAGACCATGCTGAGGCTCGAGCGGTTCCGCGGCCACCTCTACAACTGGTACGATACGGTCACCCTCGCCCCGCTCGCTCCGCATTACGTCTCGACTGTCGACTCGGGTAACCTGGTCGGCCTCCTCCTCCCGCTCAGGGCCGGCATGGCCGAGCTCGGCTACGAGCCCGTCCTCCCGCCCGCCGCACTCGGCGGCCTTGCCGATACGGCTCATGAACTGGCCGTTGCCGTGGCGCGGACCGGCCTCGATCAGGACGCGTCCACCTATGTGTCTCCGAATATCGCGGCGCGGATCGAGTCCCTCGAGGCCCTGCTGGCCGCCCCGGCCCCGACGTTCGCCGCGCGGCACGCGGTCCTGGCCGAGGCGGCCCCCGCCGTCGCGCAGATCGCGGGCGACCTCCGGGCGAACGCGGACGAGGAGGTGCGGTGGTGGGCGCAGGCCCTCGAGATAGAGGTCCACGATCTCGACGAGTACGTAAGCGAGATCCTCGGATGGTGGGCCGGTATCCCGCGCGATCAGGCGTTCTGGGACCGGATCACAGCGACCGGCCCCGACGACGCGGCCGTGATCCTGGCCGCGCTCGAGGCCTGCGACGGCGCGGCCCCCGGTCCCATCGGCGTCCGGGAGCTGCATGCGGACCTCCTGCCCCCGCTCGACCGCCTCCTGGCGCGAATGATGGCGTCCGACGACGCCGGGAACGGTGACGGCGCGGCCCTGATGGCGTTTCGGGAGCGGCTGCGGAGCGCGGCCGCCGGGGCCGGACGCCTGCTCGACCTCTACGAGCGGGTCGGGGCCCATGCGACGGGGTTCATCGAGATCGAGGCCGACTTCCTCTTCGACCCGGCGCGCGACCTGCTCGCGATCGGGTACAACGTCTCCGATCTCCGACGGGATCCGTCGTTCTACGACCTGCTCGCCTCCGAGGCCCGTCTCGCCTCGTTCGTCGGGATCGCCGACGGCGTCCTCCCCCAGGCTCACTGGTTCGCGCTCGGCCGCCAGCTCACCACCAGCGCGAGCGGACCGCTCCTCCTCTCGTGGTCGGGGTCGATGTTCGAGTACCTGATGCCACTGCTCGTGATGCCGAGCTACCCCGAGACCCTTCTCGACCAGACCTGCCGTGCGGCCGTGCGGCGGCAGATAGAGTACGGTAGGTCACGGGGCGTGCCGTGGGGGATCTCCGAGTCGGGGTACAATCTGACCGACGCGAACCTGAACTATCAGTACCGGGCTTTCGGCGTCCCCGGGCTCGGGTACAAGCGCGGTCTCGGCGAGGACCTGGTGGTCGCGCCGTACGCGACGGCGCTCGCCCTGCTGGTCCTGCCGTCCGAGGCGACGGGGAACCTGCAGGCCATGGAGAGCGCGGGCTTCGCCGGCCGGTACGGCTACTACGAGGCCGCCGACTACACGCCGTCGCGGCTCTCGCGCGGCCAGGAGGTCGGCCTCGTTCGATCGTTCATGGTCCACCACCAGGGGATGTCGCTCCTCGCGTTGCTCGCTGTCATCGCCGACCGGCCCATGCAGCGGCGGTTCCTGGGCGTTCCCGAGGTCCGCGCCACCGACCTTCTGCTCCAGGAGCGGGTGCCGAAGGTGACCCCGTTCTACCCGCATGCGATCCGCATGGACGGCCAGGTGCGGCGGGGCGCCGAGGGCGAGTCCACGATGCGTATCTTCTCGACGCCCGACCTGCCCCGGCCCGAGGTACACCTGCTCTCGAACGGCCGGTACCACGTGATGGTCAATAACGCCGGCGCAGGGTACTCGCGCTGGCGCGACCTCGAGGTGACGCGCTGGCGGGAGGACCCCGTCGCCGACGGCAACGGCGTCTTCTGCTACGTCCGCGACGTCGAGAGCGGGCGCTTCTGGTCGACCTGCTACCAGCCCACGCTCCAGCCGGCTGAGAAGTACGAGGCGATCTTCCAGCAGGCGCGGGCCGAGTTCCGGCGGCGCGACGAGGAGCTCGACATCCACACCGAGTGCATGGTCTCGCCCGAGGACGACGTCGAGCTCCGGCGCGTCCGGATCACGAACCGCTCGTGGCGCCCGCGCACCATCGAGCTGACGAGCTACGCCGAGGTCGTGATCGCCCCCGTCGGGCACGACGCGGCCCACCCGGCCTTCTCGAACCTCTTCGTGACGACCGAGCTCCTCCCCGACCGGAACGCGATCCTTGCGACCAGGCGCCCCCGCTCTTCGGGCGAGCACCCCCCCTGGCTCGTCCACACCATGGTCGTCGACGGCCAGGCCGTCCGGACGACCTCGTTCGAGACCGACCGGTCGCGGTTCATCGGCCGGGGCCGGAGCCTCGCGGACCCGGTGGCGATGGTCGACTCGTCGCCCCTCTCGGACACCGCGGGCTCGGTCCTGGACCCGATCGTGGCCGTGCGACGCACGGTCCTGATCCAGCCCCAGGAGACCGTGATCGTCCACATCTACGTCGGCATCGGCGAGGACCGCGACCATGCCCTCGGGCTCGTCGAGAAGTACCAGGACCGGTACATGGGCGACCGCGTGACCGAACTCGCCTGGACGCACACCCAGGTGATGCTCCGCCAGCTCAATGCGACCGAGGCGGACGCGCAGGTCTTCGCCCGCCTCGCCTCGGCCATCATCTACCCGAGCCCGGCGCGCCGCGCGCCGCCCGACATCATCGCGCGGAACCGGCGCGGCCAGAGCGGGCTCTGGGGCTACGGGATCTCGGGCGACTACCCGCTCGTCCTCGTCCGGGTCTCGGAGAAGGCCCGGGTCGGGCTCGTCAGGCAGATGATCCAGGCCCACGCCTACTGGCGCCGCAAGGGACTGATCACGGACCTGCTCTTCTGGAACGAGGACATCTCGGGGTACCGGCAGGACCTGACCGACGAGCTGGTCCGCCAGACCAGCCTCGGCCCCGACCCCCAGCTGATCGATCGGCCCGGCGGCGTCTTCGTCCGGCGGCTCGACCAGATCCCCGAGGAGGACCGGGTCCTGATGCAGGCCCTGGCCCGGGTGATCCTGGCCGATCGCGACGGCCCCCTCGCCGAGCAGGTCGAGAGGGTGCGGTGGGTCGACCCGCAGATCCCGAGGCTGGTGCCGTCGCGCCCGCGCCCGTCGACGTCGGCGGCGTCCGAGCTTCCGTTCGACGGCGAGGCGCTCGACTACTACAACGGGATCGGCGGCTTCTCCAAGGACGGGCGCGAGTACGTGATCGAGAACCGCCCCGGCCAGTTCACGCCCGCGCCCTGGGTCAACGTGCTCGCGAACCCGTCGTTCGGTTCGATCATCTCCGAGAGCGGCGGGGGATACACCTGGACCGAGAACGCGCACGAGTTCCGGCTCACCCCCTGGCTGAACGATCCGGTGACGGACCGGACTGGCGAGGCCTTTTACCTGCGCGATGAGGAGACGGGCGCGTTCTGGTCGCTTGCACCCCTGCCCGCGCGAGGCCCCGGGTCGTACCTGACCCGGCACGGGTTCGGGTACTCGGTCTTCGAGCACACGCAGGACGGGCTCTCCACCACCATGACCGTCCACGTCGCGGTCGACGCCCCCGTGAAGTTCTGGCAGGTCCGGGTCCGGAACCGGTCGGGGCGGAACCGGTCGGTCACGGTGACGGGATACGTCGAGTGGGTGCTCGGGCAGCTCCGCGAGTCGACGGCGATGCAGGTGGTGACCGAGATCGACCCCCTGACCGGTGCCATCCTGGTCCGCAACTCCTACAACATCGAGTTCCCCGACCGCGTGGCGTTCTTCGACGTGAACGAATTGAACCGGACGGCCACCGGCGACCGACACGAGTTCCTGGGCCGGAACGGGACGTTGGCCAGGCCGGCGGCCCTGGAGCGGGTCCGCCTCTCCGGCAGGATGGGCGCCGCGCTCGACCCGTGCGGCGCGCTCCAGGTCCCCCTCGAGCTCGCGGACGGCCAGGAGCTCGACGTCGTCTTCATGCTCGGCGTCGGCCGGGACGCGAACGAGGCCAAGGCCCTGGTCCAGCGCCACCGGGGCGTGGCCCCGGCCAGGGCCTCGCTCGGTTCGGTCCGGCGCTACTGGGACTGGACCCTCGCATCGGTCGCAATCGAGACCCCGGACCGGTCCGTGGACCTGCTCGTGAACGGCTGGCTCCTCTATCAGGTGATCTCCTCGCGCCTCTGGGGGCGCTCGGGCTACTACCAGTCGGGCGGAGCCTTCGGCTTCCGCGACCAGCTCCAG
>DUGU01000029.1:0-506 GCA_013331215.1 Methanoregulaceae archaeon | reverse complement strand
GCGACGTCCAGCACTGGTGGCACCCGCCGTCGGACCGCGGTGTGCGGACGCGGTGCTCGGACGACTACCTCTGGCTGCCGTACACGCTCTGCCGGTACGTCCTCTCGACCCGCGACACGGGGATCCTCTCGGAGCGCGTCCGCTTCCTCGAGGGGCGGCAGCTCAAGCCCGACGAGGAGTCCTATTACGACCTGCCCACCGTCTCGGAGAAGCAGGGGACGCTCTATGAACACTGCGTCCTGGCGATCGAGTACGGCCTCCGCTTCGGCGCGCACGGCCTGCCGCTGATGGGCTCGGGCGACTGGAACGACGGGATGAACACGGTCGGGATACAGGGCCGGGGCGAATCGGTCTGGCTCGGCTTCTTCCTCTACACGGTCCTGCTCCAGTTCTCGGGGGTGGCGCGCGCCCGGGGCGACGAGGCCTTTGCCGAGCGCTGCGTGGCCGAAGCCTCGCGGCTCGCGGCGAACCTGGAGAAGGCCGGCTGGGACGGCGAGTGGTACCGC
>DUGU01000338.1 GCA_013331215.1 Methanoregulaceae archaeon | reverse complement strand
TGTAGCAGCCCTCCTCCCAGGCGAAGGCGAGGGCGTGACCGAGCACGGCCGTTGCATATCCGCGATTCCTGCGGTCGCGGCGGGTCGCAACGTTCTCGACCAGGCCGAACGGCCGGGCGCCGCGCGAGAGGTTCGGCAGCACGAAGAGGACGCAGGACGAGACGAGTTCACCGTCCGCCTCCGCCACGAAGAGGTGCGCGCCCGGGCTCGCCGAGAGTGCCAGTCTGGCCGCGGCGAGGGCGGTCGGATCGGTCGGTTCGTCACCGTCGTGCAGGTCGCCGTACAGCGCATAGACGGCGTCGAGGCCGGAGGGAGGCGCCTCGCGGACCGTCACTCCGGACATGCGTCCCCCTTCACCGCGTAAAAGGCCGCCTGGAGATACGAGTACCAGAGCACCTCGACCGCGACGAAGCCCGCCTCTCGATAGAGCCGGAGGTGCTCCTCGAGCGTGATCGGGAGGTACTCCCGGTCGAACCGGGCAAGCTGGGCCGCGACCTCGGGCGGGTTCTTTCCGGCTCGCTCCTGAAAGCGGGCCCAGTACCGGAGCCCGAGGTCGAGCCCGGTCCGGCTCAGAGGGCGAACGTTCTCGGACGTGACGAAGATGCCCCCCGGTCGAAGCCGATCGAAGCAGACGGCCACGGCGGCACATCGTCCCCTGCGGTCGAGGTAGTGGTGGCACTGGACCGCGGTGACGACGTCGAAGCGTCCGGGGGGAAGGTCGCTCGTCCCGCAGGGCGGGAGCACGGTCACGCGCGGATCGGCGAGCCGCTGCCGGGCGACGGCGAGCATGGCCGGAGACGGGTCGGCGACCACGAACCGGGTCTCCGGAAACCGGGGCAGGGCGCGGGCGACGAGTGCGCCCGTGCCGCACCCCGTGTCCAGCCAGGCCCGGGGTCGCTCGGGGAGTGCCTCGATGAAGGAGAGCACCTCCTCGTGGATCGCGTCGTAATACGGGATCGTCCGGCGGACGCCGGCATCGTACGCGATGGCCGGATGCGGTGTCGCGTTGTCGGGGAGCGGGAACGGTTCATCGACCATGGTCAAAGGAGGTGAGGGCTTCGTCCCGTACCTTCTCGTGCAGGAAATGGATAAGGCTGGTTCTTCGAGACCTGACCGGAGATCTTCGCGTACGTCACGGGCGACGAAGAGAGGTAGTGCGGGCGTCGGGGGTGCTCTAAGGCCCTGATCCGGGGACGCCCTCCGGAGGATGGGACGATGTAACGGGTCCCGACACCCGCGAAGAACCCCGCCCTTCGGTGGAGCGGGAGGACCACGGGATCGCGACGGTCACGGCAGAGGGCAGCAGTGTGGAGCCTCCGACCTTCCCATCCCGCATTCGCCGTCCAGCCCGTTCCGACCCGGGAATCGCGGGCGACCGCCGGTTCGACGGATGGCTCCCTTTGACTAATGATACCAGTGCGGCAATGATGCCGCAGCGTGCAAAAACTCGAGGGACGGTACGACGCCGACGGTCACCAGCTCCATGATGAAGAGCGCCAGGGTCGTGCAGAGAGCCGCGAACAGGACCGCGTCGCCGGCGAGCGAACAGAAGCGGTTCGCGAAGGAGACCAGCACGGCGATCAGCCCGACCCCGATCGCCTTGACGGCCAGGACGGCCACGAGGAAGAGGAAGAGGCCGCCGCTCGCCCAGGCGAGCAGGGGATTCGCCTCGACGTATCCGCCGCCCCCGCCGAAGAAGAGGAGCGCGGAGAGGACGACGTCGACCGCCGAGACGAGGAGAAAGCCGAACAGTCCGGCCCGCTGGAGCCGCGTGAGCGGGAGGAACCTGTACGACGGAGATGAACCGGGCCGTCCGTTTTCCGGCCGGGTCGCCTTCGTTGCCGCACACCTGCCCTCTGTCGCCATGCTCCATCCTGTATTCGCTTCTCCGGCCGGAACGGCCGCGGCGGGCGAATCGCGGTCGCTAAGCCAGGGTAAATACATTCTGGTCGCACCTCCGGGGAAGAGAGATAAACCTGGACGCGTGTGTGGAGGTTCGACGACATGGAGGGAACGTCCGGAAATGCTCTATATGGTTCCGGGCCCTAGATCGAGTGCCGATGATACCGTCCGACCTCGCCGGAATGATCGAGGCGGTCGAGCGGCAGCTTCCCTGCCTCTCCCCCCTGCAGAAGGTGCTGCTCCTCACCGACGGATCGGTCACGATTCTGCTCGAGGCGGCCTCGGGCGAGCGGGTCGACGTCCGGACGATCGCCCAGGATGTCGTGCAGGCGGACGCGGTGCAGGCCCGACGGCTGGAATGCGCGATCGGCGACCCGGTCAACCGGCGGGTCGTGAACCTGGTCGGGGCGCGGACCGGACGGGTCTTCGTCCACGCGATCTCGTTCACGCCGCTCGATCGACTCGATGCCGGTGCCAGGGAGGACCTGCTCGCCGCCGACATTCCCATCGGCAGGATCCTCCTGCAACACAGGATGGAGACCAGGCGGGAGCTCTCGGAGGTCGGGGTCGTCCGGGCCGGCAGTCTGCTGGCCGGAATCTTCGGGCTCCCTCCCGACGGGCCCGTGCTCTGCCGGCGCTACACCATCATCCACGGGGAAAAGTCCCTGATCTCGATCGAGGAGCGGTTTCCAGTCGAAATGTGGGGAGGCGTGGCGACGATTTCCGCCCCGGTACCACTGGTCGTCGTTGAGGCGCCGGCGCGACTCCATATGGGGCTGATTGACCTGCACGGCGGGATCGGCCGGGTTGACGGCGGAATAGGCGTCACGCTCCTGGCGCCCACCCTGAGGCTCGAGGCGGAGCGGAGCGGCGCCCTGACCGTCTCCGGAGGTGAGGGCGAGGCACAGACGCGGGTCCGGGACGCCGCACAGCGGATGCTCGACCACCTTGGGGTCCAGGGAGGCGCCGCCTTCCGGATCCGGAGGGCGATGCCCAGGCACGTCGGTCTCGGGAGCGGGACGCAGACCGCCCTCTCGGCTGGCGCGGCCGTTTGCCGGCTCTACGGCGCGGCGCTCACGGCCAGGGAGATCGCCCGGATCGTGGGGCGGGGCGGTACGTCGGGGATCGGCACGGCCGCGTTCGAGTCCGGGGGATTCGTCCTGGACGGGGGGCACAGCTTCGGCCCGTCCGGGGAGAAGCGGGAGTTCCGTCCCTCGGCGGCTTCGTCGGGGGTGTCCCCGGCCCCGATCTCTGCGCGCCTCTCGTTTCCGGATGACTGGCGCATTGTGCTCGCGATTCCCCATCCGGGCCGGACGGTCGGAGGCGAACGGGAGGTCGACCTCTTCCGTGAGCACTGCCCGGTCCCGCTCGAGGAGGTGCGAGAGATCTGCCACGAGATTGTGATGCGGCTGCTGCCGGGAGTAGCCGGGCAGGACCTGGAGCTCTTCGCGAATGCCGTGAACGCGCTCCAGGGGCTGGGGTTCAAACGGGTCGAGGTCGATCTCCAGGAGCCCGTGGTCCGGGCGCTGATCGCCGGACTCCGGGAGGCGGGGGCGGCCTGCGCCGGGCTCAGCTCGTTCGGACCGACCGTCTATGCGGTCACGGACGGGGACCCCGCCGGGATAGTGCGCGCCGCGGAGGCGCTGCTTGCCGACGGCGGCGGGGATATCGTCGTGACCCGGGGGCGAAACTACGGCGCGGTCTTCTGAGAGGGGAGGATGCTCCGTCCCCGGCCGGAGGTGAATTCGACGACGGGCCAGAACCGCAACCCGGTGGTACTCGTGCACGGGTGGAACAGCCATCCCGGTGTCTGGAACCGGCTCGTGCCCCGGCTCGAAGCGGCCTCGCTCCCGTACTGGCGGTTCGATCACTCCGCGATGGCCGGAGAGGGTCTCGTCGGGCGGGCGGTTGCGCTCGAGACATATGTCGATGAGATGCGCGACCGGACCGGGTACGACGGCCCGGTCGATCTCGTCTGCCACTCGATCGGGGCCTGCATCGCCCGGCAGTGCCTGGAGGTGGCCGACGGAGCGGCCCGGAAAGCACGGGTCCGGCACGTGATCATGCTCGGACCGCCGAACAACGGCTCGGCTCTGGCCGAGCTCTTCAGCGATCCGGACCGCGGGCCGGAGGTCGTCGGCCGTCTCGCGGGGGTCTTCGTCCCGCCGGATTTCGACCCACTTGCAGACCCGATCGTGCAGCACGTGCGGCCGGGGAGCCGAACGATGCGGGCCCTCCGGGCCGCCGGTGTCCGGGACAACATCGCCTACCGGGTGATCGTGACCGCGAACCCGGCGGCCGTCGAGGCATTCTTCCCGTGGTTCGGCGGCCGGACGTGGGAGCTCGACGGGAACGGACGGTACCGGCGGACACTGCACGGCGACGGCGTGGTCGCCACCTCGGAGTCCGTTCTTCCGGGCGTGCCGCTCGAGGTCCTTGCGCCCGGGCCGGACGGCGGCGGCCGGCAGATTCCTCCGGGCCATTTCTGCCATATCCAGCTCCCCCGGAACCCGATTGTGATCGGCCGGGTCGTGGAGTATCTGGCCTCTTGATACGCTTATCCGTCAACGTGACGAGGGCAGGAGGGTGAGGACGACATCGCATAGATCCAATGACTCGACTACAATACCGAGCCAAAGTTATCACTGATAAGTATCTCTAAAAAGTGATAGGCAAATTAAGGTATCAGTGATAAGTGCGTGGGCATCTTCTTCGTGGCATGAGGCGTGCTCACGCCAGAGATACGGCCAACCGCTCGATGCCGTTCAGGTTTATCAAGGCAAATTCTGGTTTCCCAATCGGACGGTCTGGCTCTCTGGCACGAAATCATGGCGCGACGGAAGGATTGCGTGCGTGATACCATAGTCTATCAAGCCATTTTCCGAATTATCCGAGCTTACGGATGCCGAAGACGCAACCAAATCATACGAGTGGTTGGTCAAATCAATCCATTCGCGCCAGAATATTCCCACTATTATTCCTTCCAGATAGTGCATCGAGTGCTTGATGGAGTTTGACCATCGCATAAGTGTCGAGTTTGCAATACTCGAGCATTGCTTCCTTCTTCTCCTTCACGATATCGGGCGGGAAGTATCCTTGTGCCATGTATGCAAACGTCACCATGGCATCATCTCCGTTGGCGATTGGTAGATGGTCATACGAGAGGTCTGGCACCAAGGTTGGAAGGGCGACTTTGATCGATGTGCGCCCTTTGAATTTCGGGTGATTGACTAACTTAATGATTTTTTCAAGATCCACGAATCGCTGAACAAGTGATTGCAACCCCTGAGAGAGCTCAGGAAAGGCAGCAGTCAGACCATCGATGACCTGCTTCTCGAAAGAGCTATAAACTATGGGTATAGTGGCAAACTAGCC
>DUGU01000160.1 GCA_013331215.1 Methanoregulaceae archaeon | reverse complement strand
AACGTCTGCGCCATGTACTGCCGCCACTGCACCCGCAAGCGGCGCGTCGGCGACGTCGACTCGATCCCGAGCCGGGACGAGGTCATCGCCGGCCTGGACTATATCCGGGAGACCCCCGCCATCCGGGACGTCCTCCTCTCCGGCGGGGACCCGTTCATGCTCCCCGACGAGTACCTGGACTGGATCCTCACTGAGCTCGACGCGATCCCACACGTCGAGGTGGTCCGGATCGGCACGCGGGTGCCCGTGGTGCTCCCGTACCGGGTGACCGATTCGCTCGTGCAGATGCTCGCCCGGCATCACCCCCTCTGGGTCAACACGCACTTCAACCACCCGGTCGAGATCACGACCTCGTCGCGGGAGGCCCTGCACCGGCTGGCGGACGTGGGGATCCCGCTCGGTAACCAGTCCGTCCTCCTGGCCGGGGTGAACGACTGCCCGAGGATCATGAAGGCGCTGGTCCAGGCGCTCGTCCGGAACCGGGTCCGGCCGTATTACCTCTACCAGTGCGACCTCTCGGAGGGGCTCACCCACTTCCGGACCCCGGTCTCGAAGGGGATCGAGATCCTCGAGAACCTGATCGGGCATACCAGCGGCTTCGCGGTCCCCTCCTACGTAATCGACGCGCCCGGCGGCGGCGGCAAGATACGGCTGATGCCCAACTACCAGATCTCTGCGGCGACCAACAAGGTGGTGCTCAGGAACTACGAGGGGATGGTCTGCTCGTACAAGGAGCCGGACTCATACGAGCCGGTCTGGTGCGACCGCCAATGCGCCACCTGTCAGCGTAATCTGAAACTCGATAGTGCCGACGAGTCGCGTGCGGTCGGGATCGCCAAGCTCCTCTCGGACGAGGACCCGGCGATCGCTCTCGTGCCGCAGAACACCGAGCGCATCGACCGACGGAATGGTGACTGAGGTCGTCGTCACCATCGGGGCCAGCACCATTCAGCACGGACCCACGAGCAACCGGGTCTATGTGATGAAACTGGCTCCGGCCGACCTGCCTGGCATCCTCGACGACCTGGATGACCTGGCCGCACGGGAGGGCTACACCAAGATCTTCGCCAAAGTCCCGGCGTCCGCGCGCGACCCCTTCCTCGACCGGGGGTACGTCGTGGAAGCGCAGGTCCCCCGGCTCTTCCGGGGTCAGGAGGATGGGTATTTCGTCTCGCTGTTCCGGGACCCGGCGCGGACCCTGGACGACCATCCGTTCGACACTACCCTCGCTGCGGCCCGGAAGGCGTCCGCGAACGAATGTGTCCGTCCTCTCCCTCCGGGGGGAATCTGTTCGCCCGCGTCACCTGCGGATGCTCCCGCGCTTGCGGCTCTGTACCGAGATGTGTTTGCCACGTATCCCTTCCCCATTCGCCGGGAAGCGTATGTCCGGGAGACGATGGAGCACGGCGTCCGCTACTTCTGCATCCGTGTCGGGGGTGTGATCGCGGCCGTCTCCTCGGCGGAGATGGATCCGGCGGAAGAGCTTGTCGAGATGACCGACTTCGCGACCCGGCCGAACTACCGGGGCCACGGCCTCGCGGGGCATCTGCTCCGCCGTATGGAGACCGCGATGCGATCAGCCGGCATGAAGACCGCCTATACCATTGCCCGGGCCACCTCCCTTCCGATCAACGTCACCTTTGCCCGGGCCGGCTATGCGTACGGGGGCACCCTCCTCAACAATACCGGGATCTGCGGTGGAATGGAGAGCATGCATGTCTGGTACCGGTCGCTCGCAACCCCCCCGATATCTGCGGGCCTGCCGGGCCAGGCGTCGCCCGGCTTGTCTGCTCTCGAGGGAGACGGGAGGACGAGCGATCCCGTTCCACCCGAGTGGATGTCCTGAAGGCGTGGCGGCTCCTCCTGACCACGAGGAAGGCCGAATAATCCTGCAGGGCAGTGTCGGCGACCCTCTGTGGATGGATCCGGCCAACCGTGTTTTTACCGGTGAGCGGACCCTGAAGTGACGGTAGAGGATGATCCGGATGGAAGGGATCGTCTTCGGTGGCTGGGACGGCGTCGTGCGGGTCGTCGTCGGCATACTCGCGTACACCGCGATCGTCGTCCTGGTGCGGGTCTCGGGTAAACGGACGCTCGTATCGATGAACGCCTTCGACTGCATCGTCAACGTCGCGCTCGGGTCGCTGCTCGCGACGACCGTCCTCTCGCGTGACGTCCCGGTCGTCGACGGGGGCGCGGCGTTTCTCGTGCTGCTGGGCTTGCAGTTCGCCGTAGCGTGGTCGTCGTCGCGGTCGACGCCCGTCGCGCGGCTGGTCAGGTCCCAGCCCTCGCTGCTCGTCTACGACGGCAGGTTCCTGCACGCGGCGATGCGGCGGGAGCGGATTGGCGAGGCCGAGGCCCTCCAGGCACTCCGCTCGGAGAGCATCGCGTCCGTGGAGGATGCGGACGCCCTCGTGCTCGAGTCGAGCGGCAGCCTCTCTGTCAGGATGGACGCCCCCGCGCTCGGAGGCCGATCAGGTCCGGGTCCTGAAAAATCGCCGGAGGGCGGTCGGATCACGAGCGGGACGACGGCGTACGCGGCCGCCCTAGCGAAGCACGGTGGGAGGTGACTCCTCCATCCTCCTTGGGTACGTTCCGGATCACGGCGCTCGCGAACATCTGGCTTCTCTCGACCGCGAACGGCCCGGGCGCAGATCCGGAGTTGCGGATCGCGCGGCCTCTGGATCAAATCGGAATTGTTTTTGTTCACGGCGCCGATTCTCGCTCATGCTCCCCACCAGGTCCCGCTCGTTCTCGTGATCCTCGGTCTCACGATCCCCTTTGCCGTGCCGTGGGGCCACGTCGCCGGGGGCGGGGCCGGATCCTTCGAACAGGCCGTGCCGGAGAACGGCTTCGCCACGCTCTCGAAGGAGGACGTGGACGCCGTCGTCGTCCCCTTCATCAAGAACGGCACCTGCGCTGGGATGACCGTCGGGCTCCTCGACGACAACGGGTCGCTCATGCTGCACTACGGCGCGGCCAACCTCTCCACCGGAACGAGGGCCGACGAGCAGACCGTCTACGAGATCGGCTCGGTCACGAAGACCTTCACCGGCATCCTGCTCGCCGACGCCGGCCTCCGCGGGGAGGTGACGGACACGGCCCCGCTCGCCCTGTACCTTCCCAACGGCACGCGCGTCCCCTCGTACGGCAACCGCAGCATCACCCTTCTCGACCTCGCAACGCATACCTCGGGGCTCCCCAACGAGCCGCCCTGGTTCGAGGACGTCTTCGCAGAGCCTCGACCGGACCCGGACGCAATCGAAGGCGCCTTCGACGAGTTCACGAATACATCGGCCGAAGCGGCCTACGGCTGGCTCTCGCCGTACAACCTCACCCGTCCCGTGGGGTCGGAGTGGGAGTACTCGAACATCGGCGCCGCGATCGTCGGGGACGCGGTCTCCCGCCGCGCGAACTGGACGTACCCGGCGCTCGTCGGCGAGCGCGTCCTCCGGCCGCTCGGCATGACGCGAACCAGTGCGAAACTGGAACCGTGGACCGTGCAGTCCATGGCGAACGGATACCGGGGGTACGGCACCATGACCCCGGCGCGGATAATCAACTTCACCCCGTTCCGGTCGGCCTCGGGCGGGATGCGATCGACCCCCGGGGACATGATGCGCTATCTCGCCGCGTGTACCGGCACGAGAGACACCCCGCTCCGCGAGGCCATCAACCTGAGCATTGCGCCCCGGGCCGTGCGGAGCGACGGGCGGATCATGGTCCACCAGGGCTATCTCTGGGACATCGTGACGCTCCCCGACGGGACCGCGCTCGTCATGAAGACAGGCGAGACGAACGGGTTTCAGGCGACGATCGCGTTCTCACGGGACCACCGGGTCGGGATCTTCATCCTCGCGAACACCGCCCGGATCTACGGTCCGTCGATCGACGAACTCAGCCTCCCTCTCCTGATCCGAATGTGCTATGCGGAGCCGAACGGCGGGGGTGGCTGAAGACCTCTTGCGCTCCAATCGCCTTCTCGGCCGACGCGAGGGGAGACGAAGAGGGAGGAGGGGCCGGGGCGGGTTGACGATAGCGGCTCTCGGCCGCCGGACGAGACGGGCGCAGGCATCCGATTGCCTCAACCGCCGTCTCGCGGCTCCCCCGAGCACACCTTCGTGATGATCTTGTTCTCGGCCTTCCGCAGGTACTCGATTGCCGTCGATTTGCTGTACCCGAGCCCCTGGGCCAGCTCCGTCGCGCTGACCTGTCGGGGATACTCGTAGTACCCCGCCGCAAGGGCCGTCGTCAGCACGAGCCGCT
>DUGU01000118.1 GCA_013331215.1 Methanoregulaceae archaeon | reverse complement strand
ACTGGCTCGTCAACCTGGCCGTCCTGCTCGGGATATGCGCCGACGACCTGATCGGCAAGTTCTTCGGGATCTGGTTCCCGATCATGGCCTTCGTCTCGTCCGGCCTTGAGCACTCGGTCGCGAACATGATGTTCATCCCCGCAGGGCTCATGACCATGCCCTACCTCACGGATGCGCAGAAAGTGGGAATGAACCTTGACCCACTCAACTGGGTCACCATGTGGACGAACAATCTCATCCCGGTCACGCTCGGCAACATCGTGGGCGGCATGGTCTTCGTCGGCCTGCTCTACTGGATCGCCTTCCGCAAGGAGATCCAGGCGCTGAAGTGATCCAGACCCCCCAAATGAAGATTGGCAATATCAGGGTGAGACCCTCGATCCTTGCGATCGCGGTCTTCCTCATCCTCACTTTTATTCTTCTTTACACGTTCTACGTCACCGGCGACCGCGGCCTGCTCGTCTGGGGAATTCCAACGCTCGTCCTGATCCTGCTCATCCCACTGGTCCTCAACTACATGAGCC
The DNA here is from genome assembly GCA_013331215.1 of Methanoregulaceae archaeon. GTDB lineage: Archaea > Halobacteriota > Methanomicrobia > Methanomicrobiales > Methanospirillaceae > UBA288 > UBA288 sp11384u. The sequence goes on along the minus strand of DUGU01000118.1, from coordinate 3,125 downwards.
AGCACGAGTACGCGGGCCTGATTCCCATGTACGAGCAGGAAGCGAAGACCGTGCGGGTGAACCAGATCAATCTCTCGATGCTTTCCGAGCCGGTCCGGCTCGTCGGGATCGTCGAGCAGACCCACTTCCAGCTCCTGAACCGGCCGACGTTCCTGGTCGGGGATCGGACGGGCGAGATCTCGGTCAAGATGTTCACGTCCCCGGCCGAGAAGATCAGGAAAGGCGACCGGGTGGAGGTGCTGGGTCAGGTCATCAAGCGATACGTCGCCGCGGGCGAAGCCGTGATCAACGCGGTCGCGATCCGCAAGCTCGGCCCCGTGAACAGCGAGGCGGCGGAACCAGCTCCCTCGCAGAAGAAGGGTCGGCGGCGGTAGCCGCGACGGACCGGCTGATCGGCCGGGCCGGGCCAACACCCGGATCTTCCCATTTCGGCCCCATTCGCCGCCGATTCGGCCTCCTTTTCCGATGAAAAGAACTTTAACCGGCCACGGATACACGTATGTGAATGGCACGGAAGGCCGGAAAGAGCGCGGCGGAGGAACCCCCCCTCAAGCTCTTCTACATCTTTTACAACGAGGAGCGCTGGAACAACTGGCTCCGCACCCTCTCGGAGGCCGACTTCGAGGGAGACGGCGGCGACGACGTTCCGGAGGGAATCGCGATGCTGTACGCGTTCTCCGAGGATATTACCCTCTCGGTCCTGAAGATCGTCCGGCTCTGGCAGAACGAGCGGTTCAAGGCCGACGAGGCCCTGCAGAAGATCGATGATATCGAGGCGATCGTCCTCTCGGAGCTCCCCGACGGGCCGCTGGTCGAACTGGTCGGCCCGGTTCAGGAGTCCGTGCTGGTGCTCTTCGCGGCCTGTCGCCGGTTCATCGCCGGGGACTACGACAAGGACGTCAAGGCCCTGATCAAGCGCGGGCGCACCCTCGCCGCGCAGGGTGCAGACGAGACCCTCGAGGTGGCCGCCGAGATCGGCGCGGCCGTGATCGGCGGGGCCGCGTGCTGCGCCCGGTACGTCAAGGACGACATCGAGGACCCGACGCTCTTCGACGACTGGCTCGTCGAGATCGAGACCATGGGCGAGGCGATGAAGTCGCTCAAGAACTTCGACGAGGAGCCCGGCGAGTCGTCGTGATCGCGGAGAAGGCCCGGTTCCGGTCCAGTCGGAGGCTCGAACGCGTGGCCGGCTTCCGCCTGCCCGAGAAGGCCTTCCACGGGCTCGTGCTCGAGACCCTCTCCTCGCGCCTCGACTTCGACCGGCTCGACCCGACCACCCGCGCGCAGCTCCTGGAGTTCATCGCCGACTTCCTCCGGTGCGGCTGCAAGAAGTCCCCGAACTGCGGATGTCCCGAGCGACGGTTCGCCGCACTCATTATCGAGCTCCGCGAGGCCGGGCTCGACCACCGCCAGATCAGCGCCCACCTTGCCGACGTCTACGGTATCGACCTTTTTCCGGCGGACATCCTCTCCTACCTCGAGGACTCGGTTCACGTCCTCGAGGCGATCGCCGACGTCGCCGGGCTCCAGGGGCGCGCCGAGGTGGCCGCGGGCGCCCGCGAGCACATCCGGACCCTCGAGCGCTAAAGGCCCCAAGGCCATCCTCGATACCTTTTATATTCCCCGTGACGACCTGTTTGGGAATGAAGGTCGTGGTTACCGGCGGAGCGGGGTTCATCGGCTCCAATCTCGCCGAGGAGCTCTCGAACCGGTACGAGGTGACGGTCCTCGATGACCTCTCCACCGGCCGGGAGTCCAACCTCTCGGGCCTAGACGTCGAGTTCGCACGCGGCTCGATCCTCGATACCGAACTCCTGGCGCGGACCTTCCGGGATGCGCGCTTCGTCTTTCACGAGGGCGCGCTCCCCTCGGTCCAGCGCTCGGTCGAAGACCCCGCGCGGTCGAACATGGTGAATGTGAACGGGACCCTGAACGTGCTGCTCGCGGCGCGCGATGCGGGGGTGGCGAAGGTCCTCTTCGCCTCGTCATCGTCCGTCTACGGCGATACTCCGGTCCTCCCGAAGGTCGAGAGCATGACCCCGGCCCCGATGTCGCCGTATGCGGTCACCAAGCTCACGGACGAACACTACTGCAGGGTCTTCACGGCGCTCTACGATCTCCCGACGGTCGCGCTCCGGTACTTCAACGTCTTCGGCCCTAAGCAGGACCCGGCATCGCAGTACGCGGCCGTGATCCCGAACTTCATCACGCGTATCCTCGCGGGCGAGCCCCCCGTGATCCACGGTGACGGCCGGCAGACCCGCGACTTCACCTTCGTCCGCGACGTGGTCTCCGCGAACATCCTCGCGGCCGAGAGCGACGCAGTCGGCGTCTTCAACGTCGCCTGCCAGAAGAGGATCGACCTCCTCGAACTCGCGGGCACGATCATGGACCTCGTCGGCACACGCGTCGACCCGATCCACGAAGCCTCCCGGCCGGGCGACGTCCGCGACTCGCTCGCCGACATCTCCCGTGCGAGCGACGCTTTCGGCTACGCCCCCCGATACACGCTCACAGACGGCCTGAAAGAGACGATACAATGGTTTGCCAGAAAGTGACGGCTCTGACCGTCTGCGTGGTCGGGCTCGGCTACGTCGGGTACCCGCTGGCCGAGGCCTTCTCCTCGCACCTGCGCACGCTCGGCTACGACATCGACCCGGCCAAGCTCGAACGGATACGCGCGACCCCGGGCAACCGGATCGAGGTCACGGACGACCCCGGCCGGATCCGGGAGGCCGACGTGGTGATCATCGCGGTCCCGACGCCCGTGCCCCGGGCGAAGGACCCGGACCTCGCACCCGTCACGTCGGCCGCGGCCACGATCGGGCGGAACCTGAAACCGGGCGCAGTCGTCGTGCTCGAATCGACGGTCTACCCCGGCGTGACCGAGGAGCTGATGCGCCCGGTCCTCGAGGCCGAGTCCGGCCTCGTCTGCGGCGAGGGCTTCGCGATAGGGTACTCGCCCGAGCGGATCAATCCCGGAGACGACGAGCACGTCCTCTCCCGGATCGTCAAGATCGTGGCGGGGATGGACGAGGAGACGACGGATCTCCTCACCTCGCTCTACAGCCTCGTCACGACGGTCCACCGCGCCCCCTCGATCCGGACGGCCGAGGCCGCGAAGG
>DUGU01000062.1 GCA_013331215.1 Methanoregulaceae archaeon | reverse complement strand
CGGTTTACGGCCTCGACCCTGATGTAATCCCGAGCCTCATGAACCTGACCGACGGGGCGTATCCCAAGGGCGATACCGGGGCGCTCGTCGGCGCCTCCCTTGCCGAGCGGTTCAACCTGACCCTGGGGAGCAAACTCAAAATCGGCTCCGAGGACGAGGGCTATCTCACCGTTCACGTGACCGGGATCATCGAGCAGAGGGGCATGTCGTTCGACCTGAATACGGACAGTTCGGTCATCCTGCCCGACAAGGCGTACGCCGGCTTCTACGGGGGGGAGGAGCACTACGATCAGGTCAACGTCGTCCTCAAGAACGTCGATGACGCGAGCGCCACCTCGACCTCGATCACGGACAGTCTCAACGCGAAGAAGACCCAGGTCCGGGTCAGCGACGCGAGCCGGATGCTCACATCGATCACCTCGACGATCGGAACCCTGACTACGTTCGTGATGGCGATCGCGGCCATCTCTCTGCTCGTGGCCGCGGTCTCGATCTTCAACGTGATGATGATGTCCGTGACCGAGCGGATCCGCGAGATCGGGATCATGCGATCCCTCGGAACCCAGAGATCCGAGATCCTGAAGATGTTCGTGTACGAGTCGGCCGTCCTCGGGTTCGCGGGGTCGCTGATCGGCGCCATCGCCAGTTTCGGCATCGGTTACCTGGTCGTGGTCAGCCTGCTCAGTTCGGCCGGCCACTTCTTCGAGCCGGGAAGCCTGGTCTACCTCCCTGCGGCAATGCTCGTGGGCACGGTAATCTGCATCATCTCGGGCCTCTACCCGGCCTGGCGGGCCTCGAACCTCGACCCGATCGAGGCTCTCCGGGCCGAATAGCCCCCTTTTTCCGATCGAGATCGGGAAATGCCAGTCCTTGGAGCGTCCCCCCGCTCTGCGCAAGTATTATACAGCCAGGACGGTAATGAACCCTCGATCGCGCGATGCCACCGTGCAGACCATTCCTCCGGGCCGTCCGCCGGTCCCGGTGCCCGGCGCGTGCAGCAGGTGTGGAGAGTCCGTGAGCGACGCAACGACCCCTGGAGGAGCCGCAAGTGATATTTTCGAGTCGCTCGTCTCGCGAACCGACACCCAACTCGTCTACCTCGATCCGTCGTTCGTCTTTGTCGAGGTCAACGAGGCCTACGCGCGTGGCTGCGGCATGCCTCGCGAGGCCCTGATCGGGCGGAACCATTTCGATCTCTTCCCGAACGACGAGAACCGGCGGATCTTCGAGGAGGTGGCGGCGACCGGCCGGGAGTGGCGGGCGGTGGCTCGCCCCTTCGAGTTCGCCGGTCAGCCGGAGCGCGGGGTCACGTACTGGGATTGGCGTCTCTCCCCTGTTGCGGATCTGGAGGGCGCAGTGCAGGGGCTCGTGCTCTCGCTCGTGGATGTAACCCGGCGGACCCGCTCCGAGCACCTGCTCCGCGCCATCAGTGCGATCTTCGTCGCAGCGTCCGAGGCCCGGAGCCTGATGGAACTGATGGAGTCCGCGGTGGATGAGGTGCGGCGTCTTACGGGCGTCGAAGCCGTCGGGCTCCGGCTGCTCGAAGCCGACGGCCGGATCCCGTATACGGCCTATGCCGGGTTCTCGCCCGAGTTCTACGAGCTCGAAAGCCCGCTCTCTATCCACAGCGACCGATGCATGTGCATCAACGTCGTCAGGGGAGATACCGACCCGGCCCTGCCGTTCTACACGCAGGCCGGCTCGTTCATCATGAATACGACCACGACGTTTCTGGCCACGGTCTCCGAGGCAGAGAAGGGGGCCTCGAGAAACGTCTGCAACCGCGTCGGGTACGAATCGGTGGCAGTAGTGCCGATCCGCGACCACGGTCGGATTATCGGGCTCGTGCACCTAGCAGATCCCCGCGAGTGGCGCGTGCCACCACCTCTTGTAGACGAACTCGAGCACCTGGGGCTCGTCCTCGGGGAGGCGATTCGACGCACGCAGATCGAGGTGGCGCTCCGGGAGCAAAGGGAGAAGCTCGCGGTCCTCTTCGATCTGATGCCGGTCGGCATCTCGATCCTCGACCGCGATCGCCGGGTGATCATCTCGAACCCGGCCCTCTCGCGGATCCTCCGGCTCCCGCTCGAGGCGATCCGCGCGGACGAGCACCTGCGCCGCCGCCACGTTGCCCCGGACGGAGCGCTCTTCGACCCCGACGAACTCCCGAGCGCTCGCGCCATGGCCGAGGGTCGCCCGGTCGAGGACGTCGAGATCGAGGTGGAGCTCGAGGACGGCGAGCGGCGCTGGACAGCCGTCAGCGCCATCCCGCTCCCGTTCGATGACTGGCGAATCGGCATCGTCACCACAGATATCACCGAGCGGAAGCGGTCGGAGGCCGCGCTCGCCCGGCAGGCCGACGAGCTCGCACGGTCGAACCGGGAGCTCGAGCGGTTCGCATACGTGGCGAGTCACGATCTGCAGGAGCCGATCCGCTCGATCGTCTCGTTCTCGCAGCTTGTCGAGCGACGGTACCGGGGCGGGCTCGATACCGACGCGGACGAGTACCTGGCCTTCATCGTCGAGGGCGGTCTCAGGATGCAGGCCCTGATCCGTGACCTGCTCGCCTTCTCCCGAATCGGCACCCACGGCAAGTCGTTCGAGCCGACGGATGCGGCCGTCGTCGTCAAAGACGTCCTCCGCGATCACCGGGACGCGATCGCAGAGGGCGAGGCCGCCGTAACCGTCGGACCGCTGCCGACCGTCATGGCCGATCCGGGCCAGCTCTCTCAGGTCTTTGCGAACCTGATCGGAAATGCGATTAAGTACCGGCACCCCGACCGCGCACCCGCGATCCGAATCGAGGCCGAGGCCGACGGCGATATGTGGCGCTTCGCGGTCGCGGACAACGGGATAGGGATCGAGGGCGAGTACTTCGAGCGGGTCTTCGAGATCTTCCGGCGGCTC
>DUGU01000049.1 GCA_013331215.1 Methanoregulaceae archaeon | reverse complement strand
AGAACCTGCTCGAGGTCTCGTTCCCGTCGGTGGCCGGCCACCTCAAGTTCGTGGACCTGATGTTCGCGCTCGGCCTCGAGACCGAGCAGGCGATCGTCGAGGCGGTCTCGACCGAGGAGGACATCCTGACCTTCATGATGCAGAACCTCGAGGAGTCCGCGTGTGCCACGGGCACGGGCGCGGTCGACTGCGGGATCATGTATGTCGGTAAGAAGCTCGCGCCGAACCAGACGCGAGACTACCAGCGCAAGCGCGCAGAGTTCGTGCTCGACAACTACCTCTTGCCGCACCTGAACTACCTGATGCCGGTCGGGATGAACGAGGAGGACCCGGCATACCACGACGCGGTACAGGGAGTCCGGCTCGCGAAAGCCCACTTCCTCGGGCGCATGGCCGAAGCCTGTTTCGACCTCGTGCTCGACAAGCGGCGCATCGACGACAAGGACCACTACTCGAACAAGCNNACCTCTTCCGGATCTCGCTCAACCGACTGACCCGCGACGTCAAGTACCAGCTCGAGCGCGCCTCCATGCGCCACCGCGACCTCTCCATCGGGACGGCCGTCCGCGCGGACGTGCTGACCGAGCGGCTCCTTCACCCGCTCGCGACCGGGAACTGGGTCGGCGGCCGGACCGGCGTCTCGCAGCTCCTCGATCGTGTGGATCACATGGCCGTGCTCTCGCACCTGAGGCGCGTGATCTCGCCGCTCTCGCGGTCGCAGCCGCACTTCGAGGCCCGCGATCTGCACCCGACGCAGTGGGGTCGGATCTGTCCGTCCGAGACGCCCGAGGGGCCGAATTGTGGGCTCGTCAAGAACTTCGCCCAGATGGTCGAGATCTCGAAGGGCGTCCGGAACGAGGACGAGGTGCTCTCCGTCCTCTACGCGATGGGCGTCGAGGGGCTCAAGGGGGAGGCCGTCCGATGAAGAAATCGAGAGTCTTCGTCGACGGCGCCCTGATCGGGCTCGTCGAGGACCCGGCCGCGCTCGTCCAGGAAGTCCGCCGCATGCGGCGGGCCAGCGGCGTCTCGACCGAGGTCAACGCCTCGTACAAGCCGTACAACGGCGACGTTATCATTCACACCGACCGTGGGCGGGCCCGCCGGCCGCTGATCGTAATCGAGAACGGACGCCCCCTCCTCTCCGACGAAGATCTGGGACGCCTCGAGCGCAAGGAGATCGATTTCGCCGATCTCGTCCGGCGAGGCCTCGTCGAGTTCATCGACGCCGAGGAGGAGGAAGACCTCTTCATCGCGATCAACGAGGACCAGATGACGCCCGCGCACACGCACCTCGAGATCGACCCGGCCCTGATCCTCGGGATCGGAGCGGCCCACGTGCCGTTCCCCGAGCACAACGCCTCGCCGCGTGTCACGATGGGCGCGGGCATGGTCAAGCAGGCGCTCGGCTTCGGATCGGCCAACATGAAGCTCCGGCCCGACACGCGCGGCCACCTGCTCCATTACGTCCAGAAACCGCTCGTTCGCACGCAGACCAACGTGATGATCGGCTCGGACGACCGTCCGGGCGGCCAGAACTTCGTGGTCGCGATCCTCAGCTATGAAGGGTTCAACATCGAGGACGCCCTCATCTTCAACCGCGCCTCGATCGACCGCGGACTCGGGCGCTCGCACTTCTTCCGTACCTACGAGGGCGAGGAACGGCGGTACCCCGGCGGCCAGGTCGACCGGATCGAGATCCCGGACTCGGAGGTCACCGGCGCCCACGGCGAGGAGTACTACACGAACCTCGACGACGACGGCATCATCAACCCCGAGACGACCGTCGGCGAGAAGGACGTGCTGATCGGCAAGACGTCGCCGCCGCGCTTCCTCGAGGAGCCGACCAGCGACCTGATCACGGTCGAGAAGCGGCGCGATACCTCGGTCACGATGCGCTCGAACGAGCACGGCATCGTCGACACGGTGATCATCACCGAGGGCGAGAACTCGTCGCGCCTGGTCAAGGTCCGCACGCGCGACCTCCGCGTACCCGAGGTCGGGGACAAGTTCGCCTCGCGCCACGGACAGAAGGGTGTCATCGGGCTGATCACGGCCCCCGACGACCTGCCGTTCACCGAGGACGGCGTGGTCCCGGACCTCGTGATCAACCCCCACGCCATCCCGTCGCGGATGACGATCGGGCACATGCTCGAGATGATCGGCGGCAAGGTCGGGTCCCTCGAGGGACGGCGTATCAACGGTACTGCCTTCGGTGGCGAGAGCGAAGCGGATATCCGCGCCTCTTTAAAGAAACTCGGTTTCTCCCACAACGGCAGGGAAGNNAGATGATCGGCGGCAAGGTCGGCTCGCTCGAGGGGCGCCGGATCGACGCGACGGCGTTCTCGGGCGAGGTCGAGACCGACCTCCGCGCCGCGCTCATGCAGTTCGGCTTCGCGCCGACCGGGCGCGAGGTGATGTACGACGGGATCACGGGCAAGCCCTTCGCGGCCGACATCTACGTCGGCGTGATCTACTACCAGAAGCTCTATCACATGGTCTCGTCCAAGATGCACGCCCGGTCGCGCGGGCCCGTGCAGGTCCTGACCCGGCAGCCGACCGAGGGGCGTGCCCGCGAGGGCGGTCTCCGGTTCGGCGAGATGGAGCGCGACGTGATGATCGGTCACGGAGCCGCGATGGCACTCAAGGAGCGGCTGCTCGACGAGTCCGACAAAGTCCAGCAGTATGTCTGCGCCAAGTGCGGCATGGTCGCGATGCTGGACCGGAAGCGGAACACGACCCGCTGCCTCGTCTGCGGTGCCGAGACCGACATCTACCTCGTCGAGATGAGCTACGCGTTCAAACTCCTGCTCGATGAGATGAAGAGCATGGGGATCGCCCCGAGGATGGTCCTCGAGGACCAGGTGTAATCGACACATGCCGAGTCCCAAACGCATTGGAAAGATCAAGTTCGGTCTCCTCTCCCCCAAGGAGATCCGGACCATGTCCGTCCGGAAGATCATCTGGGCGGAC
>DUGU01000116.1 GCA_013331215.1 Methanoregulaceae archaeon | reverse complement strand
CTCCCGTCCGCGCCGCTCCGTCGACCATGCGCACGATCTCTTCGATGGTCTTCACCTTTCCCTCCAGTCGCGGCACCGGGCAGAACAGGCAGTTGTAGATACAGCGTTCGCTGACGGTGATGTATGCCTGGCGGGGGCAGTGGCAGAGCGGGCGTTCGAGACGGCCCGCTGCGATGATCTCGCCGCCCTGCATAATCGCCACGTCGCCCTCCCGGGGGACGATCCGGAGGGACGAGGCGGGGTTGATCGAGAGCCGAACACGGCGGCCCCCGGATGTAATGAAGACGGAGCTCCCTCCTGCTCCCGGCCCTGCCGTCGCGGACGTCTTCAGACCGCCCGCGAGGAGCGATTCGTCGACGGCAACGCTCCCGATACTCACGAGGTACGCCTTTGATTCCGCCGTGAGATCGTGATCCATATCGTCACCCAATACCATATGACGGGTCGGACTGTCCTTCAGGAACATCAGAAAAAGAGCCAAGGCCCGGAATCGAACCGGGTTGTAGCTGATCTGCAATCAGCCGCGTAGCCATTCCGCCACCTTGGCAGGTGTTTCACGATCGTGAAACTCCACTACCATCTGAGCGTGCCAGCAGGATATACCCCTCCGCTCCGGTAAAATTTGCCGCAATCGAAAGCGATATGAGAGTCATTTCACCGGCGGGAACGACGGCGGAGGAATGAAAAAGGGCGGCCGGATCAGCTGCCCGTGACCGGTTCCCCTTCGACCGCGGCTTCGAACGTGTGCACGAGCTCCAGCTTCGCCTTCGTGGTCGGCATCGAGGGGACGGCCTGGCACCCGGTAGCCGGTGTGATCGAGGTCGCGAACGTCCCGATCCGCCGTGCGATCGTAATGATCTCCTCCTTGTCGAAACCGATCAGGGGCCGGTACACCGGGAGCGATGCCGCCTCGTCGAGGGCCCGGAGGTTGTCGAGGGTCTGGCTCGCCACCTGGCCCAGGGCCTCGCCGGTCACGATCCCGAGCGCCCCGTGTTCGGTTGCGTACATTCCGGCAAGGCGGTACATCCGTCGCTTGCAGAGTACGCATGTATATCGCTCCTGGCCCGCCTGGCGCAGCACCTCTTTCGCCCGTAGGAGATAGCCGTCGTGGAGGACGTGGAGGGCGATATCGGGCTGGTAGGGACGGAGCCGTTCGATCACGGCCTCGGCCCGGGTCACGGCCGTCTCGTCGAGGTAGCCGTCCAGCGCGACCATCAGGGGGAGGATCCGGCAGCCCCGCTTCATCATCATATACGCGGCGACCGGCGAGTCGATCCCACCCGAGACGAGGGCGACGAGGGTACCCTGTGTCCCCGGCGGCAGCCCGCCCGGCCCGGGGAAGATCTCATGGTAAAGGTAGCACCGCTCATCCCGGATCTCGACGTGAAGCGTGATGTCGGGGTTCGAGAGGTCGACCCTTAACCCCGGGTGAGCCGACCCGATCAGGGCGCCGAGAGAGGCGGCCTTTTCCTGCGAGGAGAAAGAGTGGTTTCCCACTCGCTTGACCCGCACAGCGAAGGTGCCCTGTTCCGCGCCCCCGAAATGCGCAGTCACGTACTCGGGTACGGCCCGATCGAGGTCCTCGAGAAAGCACGGGACCGTGGGCGAGAACGAGACCACGCCGAAGACGCGGGAGAGGGCCTCGCGGTCGACGGGGCCGTCGAGCCAGATCCGGCCGCGCCCGGTCCTGACCGCAACGCCCGGCATGCGCTCGCGGATCTCGTTCGCGAGCACCTGCTCCCATTTTCGACGGACCGGGTCGGACTTGAGAAAGATCTCTCCGTAGCGGACCAGATAACGCTCCATTTCAGCCGACCTCGAGCATCCGCTCGAGAGCCCGCCGTGCCCCTGCCGCAACGCCGGGGTCGACATGGACCACGGGCGTCCGGGTCCGCACGGCCTCCTCGACGAGGTCGAGCGTGATCATGCGCATGTCGGCGCAGGACATCAGGTGCGAGGCCGGGACGAGGACCTTGTCCGGCGCCAGCTTTCGCATTCGGTAGAGGATCGAGACCTCGGTGCCGACGATCACGGTTGCGGCCCCGGTCTCCTGCACCCGTCGGATCATAGCCGACGTCGAGCCGATAAAGTCGGCGAGCGCCTGGACGGCCGGCGTCGTCTCGGGGTGGACCATCACCTCGGCGCCAGGGTGGGCGCGGATCTGCTCCTCGACATCGCAGACCGAGAGGGATTGGTGCGTCGGGCAGCAGCCGAGGGCGGGCACGGGGATCACCTCTATTCCGGTCCGCGCCGCGACGTACGCGGCGAGGTTCCGGTCGGGAGAGAAGATCACCCGCGGCGCCTCGAGGCTCTCGACCACGCGGACCGCGTTCGCCGAGGTGCAGCAGATATCGGAGACCGCCTTGGCCGCGGCCGACGAGTTCACGTAGGTGACGACCGGGACGCCGGGGTAACGGGCGCGGGCGCTCTCGATCTCGGGGACGGTGAGACGCGATGCCATCGCGCACTGGCTGAGTGGCTCGGGGTGGACCACGGTCTTGTCGGGATTCAGGATCGCGGCGGTCTCGGCCATGAAGTCCACGCCNNGACGTCCGCGTAGTCCTGGACCTCGGGGCGGACGTAGTTGTGCGCGAGGACGAGCACGTCTCCGCGCGGATCAGTCGGAGTCATGATTCATTAACAATTGTGAAGTAACCTTTATGAGTCTCACACGTATATTCTTTGGGTATATGGTCAAGCTCCCCTGCCAGGAGGTCGTCTGGGACCTCCTTCCCGCCATCCGCGCGGCCCTCGCCGCCGCGCTGGTCCGAAAGGGCCACTCGCAGCTCGAGGCCGCCCGGCTGCTCGAGACCGCACCGGCCGCTATCTCGCAGTACCTCTCTGGCAAGCGAGGGTATCGGATCGAGTTCGACGACGACATCAAGGTCGAGCTCGAGCGGGCGGCCGACGAGCTCGCGNNCCCGCCGATGTCCCGGCTCGGCTCTGTGCCATCTGCCGGTCCATCCGCGAGCGGACCGCTGCCGAAAGTGGGGCATCGATCCGTGGGGGATGCGTGGAGATCCCGCCGCTGCCAGGCACCGGGCCCGGTAAGGGATAGTATGTCTACAGGACTGGATCCGTCCGAGCGGGAGCGGTACGGCCGGCAGATCCTCTCCTTCGGCGAGGAGGGGCAGGCGCGGTTGAAAGGAGCACACATCGTTATAGCGGGCGCGGGTGGGCTCGGTTCGCCGGTTGCCATCTATCTCGCAGTCGCGGGCGTGGGCCGACTGACCCTGATCGACCAGGACACGGTCGAGCGGACGAACCTGAACCGGCAGGTGCTCCACGGCGAGGCCGACATCGGGCGGGCGAAGGTCGAGTNNGGGAAACGGGCCACAATTGCGGAGGAGACGGCGGTCGAGCTGATCGGCGACGCGGACGGGATCGTGGACGCGATGGACAACTACCCGACACGGTTCGTGCTCAACCGGGTTGCCCATGAACGAGGGATCCCCCTCTTCCACGGTGCCGTCCGGGGGTTCCACGGCCAGGCGACGACCTGCGTCCCCGGTCAGGGCCCCTGCCTCGCCTGCCTCTTTCCGAACGTCCCGCCGAAGGAGGTCTTCCCTGTCGTCGGTGTCACGCCCGGCGTCATCGGCTGCATCCAGGCGACCGAGGTGATCAAGTACCTGACCGGCGAGGGAGAACTGCTGGTTGGCCGGCTCCTGCTCTGGGACGGGCTCGCCGGCCGCACCGAGGAGATCGCAGTCGCGCCGAGGACCGGATGTCCGGTCTGCGCGAGAGGAGAACGAGTATGAACGTCACCATTCGCTTCTTCGCACAGTTTCGGGAGCGCTTCGGCCCGGTCCACGAGCTGACCGTACCCAAAGGAATGCAGCTCATCAAGGTGTTGCGCGAGATCGCGGCTCGGACCTCCGATGGGGAGGCCGTTCTCTTCGCCCCCGACGGCAGGCTGAACGACTACGTTATCATCATGCGCGACTCCGCGCGGATCGACCGCGATCGCGCGGCGACTCTCGAGCTCCGGGAAGGGGAAACGATCGCTGTCTTTCCGCCGATCGCGGGGGGGTGAGCATGGACCCGTACATTGACGTCCAGGAGGGTGACATCGACATCGGCGCACTCGTTCGATCCGCGAAGGTCCCGGGCACGGGCGCCATCGTCCTCTTCGACGGCGTGGTCCGCGACGACGGCATCGACCGGATGGAGCTCGAGGCCTACGAGCCCGTCGCCCGGGAGTTCATGGCCGAGATCGCCCGGAAAGGTGCGGAACGGTTCGGCCTCCTCTCGGTCGCGGTCGTCCACCGTGTCGGCTCCCTCGCGCTCGGCGAGAACATCCTGATCGTCGTGGTCAGTGCGGGTCACCGGAAGGAGGCGTTCGCCGGGGCGGTCGCGATCATCGACGAGCTGAAGGCTCGGGTCCCGATCTGGAAGAAGGAACACCTCCGCGAAGGCGGCATGGCCTGGGTCGAGGGGAACGCCGAGGGCCTGCCTCAGCGGTAGACCGCGGGCAGACGGCAGAAGCAGTGCCTGACATTTGCACGGTGCCCGCGGTCGAGTTCGCGGACTCAGTCCGCGACCCGAATTAGTTTCAGGCTGACCCGAGCAGTGCCCGGGGAAGTGGATGTGCACAGGTAGCCGGGCATCGGTCCTCGATCCCTCGGGCGACAGGACCCGCTGCCGTCCGTATGCTTACACGAAG
>DUGU01000162.1 GCA_013331215.1 Methanoregulaceae archaeon | reverse complement strand
ATCGCGATCCCCGCGCACGGCGTCCGCCGGAGCTGGGCGACCGTGTCCGACCCTATCCGGGCGCCGCCGGCGAGCATCATGTCGTCGCCCCCGGTCAGGACCATGTGCCGGACGGCCGGTGCACCGCGTTCGCCGACCGTCGCGAGGGCCGCGACGTGCGTGCCGCGGATCACGTCCAGTATCTTCTCTTGCAGTTCCATGCGGCCTCCTTCATCCGCGGGCATAGATAAACTATCCGGCGACCGGTCACGCCCGGCCGATCGAGTCGAGCACCGTCCTGAGCGCGGGCAGATCCCGCTCGACGATGGCCCGGATCTCGCGCAGATCGACGTTGAAGTACTGATGGACGAGGATGTTCCGCAGTCCGACGACCTGCGCCCACGGGACGGCCGGATGCCGCTCGCGGAACTCGGACGAGAGTGCCCGCGCGGCCTCGCCGAGGAGCAGGAGGTGGTGCACGTTCCGGACCTGGACCAGTTCCTATTCCAGAAATCGTGCCTCGCCCTGCGACGTATAGCGTTCTATCGCCGCGAGTGCCGCGCGCATATCGGCGAGCCGGAGCCGCTCGTCCCTCAGAGCGGTACGGCTTCCGCGAGAACACGGTTCCTGATCTCGGCGCGGAGCAGGGGTGCCGTCACGACGTCCACGCGCCGACCGAGAAGGCATTCGAGCTCGTACGAGAGGCCGCCGAGGTCGAAGAGCGTCCGGCCCGTCTCGAGCTCGACCAGGAGATCGAGGTCGCTCGCCTCGCCGGCCTCGCGGCGGGCGACCGATCCGAAGATCCGCAGATCGACGGCACCGTACCGCCGGGCGATGGCCGCGATCGCCTCGCGATGCTCGTCGAGAAGGGTAGAGAGGTCCATGCCGTCTCTCGTGACTCTGTAGTACCGTCGTGCCTATAGACGTGATGTGGTCTACGAGCCCCCCCTCCACAGCCTTTTTCTAGAGGACGGTTCCCTTATCAATCACCATGAACGGCCAGCGCCCGGTCGACCTTCCCGCGATCGCGAACCACGCGATGCAGCAGTACGGCTTCGAGCCCAGGTTTCCGCCTCCCGTCCTCGCAGAGACCGCCGCCGTCCCTCCGAACGGCCTCCCCACCGGCCGGTGCGGCGTCCGCGACTGCACCAAGCTCCTCTGGTCCTCGATCGACAACTGGGACTCGATGGACCTCGACCAGATCGAGTACTGCGAGCCCGGTCCCGGCGGCGAGATCCGCTGCCGGGTCGCCATCGCCGACGTCGACCTCTTCGTCGGCAAGGGGTCGGCAACGGATCGATACGCGGTCCACAACGGCTTCTCCGTCTACACCGGCGTCGTCACCTACCCCATGCTCCCCGACCGGCTCAGCAAGGGGGCGAGCTCGCTCCTGCCCGGCGGCGACCGCATGGCCGTCGTGATCGAGTACGCCGTCCTCCCCGACGGCAGCGTCCGGCCGGGCGAGCTCTACCCCGCCCGCGTCCGCAACCGCGCGAAGCTCGTCTACGAGCAGGTCGGCGACTGGCTCGAGGGGACGGGCGAGATCCCCCCGACGGTCCGCGAGACGCCCGGGCTCGAGGCCCAGCTCCGCCTCCAGCTCGAGGCAATGCAGCGGCTTCGGGCGCGCCGGCACGAGCAGGGCGCCCTCGAGCTCGACACGGTCGAGGCCGAGCCCCTCATCGAGAACGGCGTCGTGCGCGACCTCGTGGTCCAGCGGCAGAACCTGGCACGGTGCCTGATCGAGGAGTTCATGGTCGCGGCCAACGGGACGATGGTCGCGTATCTCGAGCGGGCCGGCCTCCCCATGCTCCAGCGCGTGGTCCGCGTCCCGAAGTACTGGGCCCGGATCGTGGAGACGGCCGCAGAATACGGCGAAAAATTGCCCGAGGACCCCGACGCGAAGGCCCTCGCCGCCTTCCTGCTCCGGCGGCGCGCGGCCGACCCCGACCGGTTCCCCGACCTCTCCCTGACGATCATCAAGCTCCTGGGGCCGGGCGAGTACATGGCGCTCATGCCCGGGGACGAGTCCGAGGGCCACTTCAGCCTCGCCGTCACGGACTACACCCACGCGACCGCCCCGAACCGTCGGTATCCCGACCTCGTCAACCAGCGGCTCGTCGCCTCCGTCCTCGAGGGCACGGGCGTACCCTACGACGCGGACGAGCTCGTCGCCCTCGCGGCCTGGCTCTCCGACCGCGAGAAGGGGACCAAGAAGGTCGAGCGGTTCGTGCACAAGGCCGCGGCCGCCGTGCTCCTCCAGGACCGGGTCGGCGAGACCTTCGAGGGGCTCGTGACGGGTGCCTCTCCCAAGGGGACCTGGGTCCGGATCATCGCCCCGCCGGTCGAGGGGCGGGTGATGCGCGGCGAGGAGGGCCTCGCCGTCGGCAACCGCGTCCGCGTCCGGCTCCTCGGGACCGACGCGTACCGGGGCTTCATCGACTTCGAGAACGTGGGCCGAACCGGCCGCGTCTGAACTCCGCGTTCACCGCGGCGGCGCCCCGCCGTCGCTCGTCTCGGGGCAGGTGTCGCGTTCCTCCCCCTCCTCCGGGACGCGGCAGCCGATCACACGCCA
>DUGU01000314.1 GCA_013331215.1 Methanoregulaceae archaeon | reverse complement strand
ACCCGGCGAGATTCCCATTCTACCTCAAAGAACTGGAGTTCAGGTATAACTACCGGGACACCGATCTCTTTGATCGACTGATCGAAACGCTTGGTGAATATGCTCGGGTGGCAGTAACTGAGTAATCACCAAGATTTTTAAGGACGCCGTCGCCGGGTCGCGATCGCGTCGTAGATCACGAGCGCGGCGAGGACCACGAGCCCGCCGAGAAGGATGTACCGAGCCACTGGCTCCGGGGTGGCCGCGGCCACGTCCGCCGGGACGGGCATGGGGGCGCCGAGGAGCCCGTTGCCGCCCTCGCTCCCGGTCATGAAGGCCCCGGGCGGAGCCGTCCAGGCCTGCAGCAGCCCGGCGATCAGGGCCGCGCCGCCCAGAACGAACCCGAGGACCGCGTACTTCAGGAGAAGGGACCGCAGGTCCATCCGGGCCGGGCTCACGATCACGAGCCGGTCCACCAGCCGGTAGACCTTCTGCTCGCGCCCCTTGCGGCTCCACCGCGTCCCCGTCATCTCGATGACGCCCGCGCCGACCAGGTGCTCGAGGTGGTAGGCCGCGGTCGTGATTGGGATCTCGAGTCTGGTCGCGAGCGCGGAGGCCGTCAGCGGCTCCTCGCCCAGGACCTGGAGGATCTCTCCCGCGGTCGGCGATGCGATCGCCCGGGCGAGGGTCTGGGCCTCGGGGTCGCCCGGGTGCAGGATCCTCGGTTCGTTATCCATTCAGCGCCAGCGTGATGAGCCGTCGACCGGCCTTCAGGGCCACGTCGCCCTTCGACCCATCGGGTGCGATCGCATGGGCCATGGTCGGGTTCCCGCCGCCCTTGCCGTCGAGCGACTCGGAGATCTCGCCCAGGATATCGCCCGCGTTCACCCGCGGCGAGCCCGAGGCGAGGACCATGTGGAGCCGGTCGCTCGCCGAGACGAGCAGGGCGACGCCGTTCGTCTTCGCGAGCTTACGGGCGAGCGCGGCGAGCTGCGACGGGTCCACGTCGAGCTCCCGGATCACCACTTTCGCCGAGGCGATCGGCTCGTACTCGATCTGGGCGAGCTCGAGGTCGATGAGTTTCTTCCGGAGCCGCTCGATCTCCTTGCCCCGTTCCTTCCATTCGCCGAAGAACCGCTGGACCGTCGAGGGCAGGTTCTCGGGCTGGATCCGGAGCTCGGCGGCCGCGTCGGCCAGGACCCGCTCGGTCTCCTGCATGGCCATGATCGCGGCCTTGCCGGCCGCGAACTCGATCCGCTCGATGCCGTCCTGGATGTGTTCGACCCGGAGGACCTTGATCGCGCCGATCTCGCCCGTGGTCCGGACGTGCGTTCCCGCGCAGGCCTGGATCTCGCCGCCCACCTGGACGACGCGGATCGCGTTCCCGGGGGGAACGCCCCCCTGGTAGAGGGTGAAACCGTACTTCTGCTCGGCCCGCTGCCGCTCTTCGAGCTTGATGAAGACCGGCTTGTTGCTCTGGACGATCTGGTTCGCGCGGAGCTCGATCCGGCGGAGCTCGTCCTCGGTGATGTGCTTGAAGTGCCTGATGTCGAGCCGTGCCGAGTCCGAGCCCTTCTGGGCGCCGGCCTGGTGGATATGGGCGCCGAGGATCTCTTTTGCCGCGTGGAGCAGGACGTGGGTGGCCGTGTGGTGGCGCATGAGAGACCAGCGCCGCTCCTCGTCGACCATTCCCTTGACCCGCTCGCCGCGCTTGAGCGAGCCGCCGACCGCGCGGTGGAGGATCACGTTGCCGCGCTTCGTCACGTCCTCGACCCGGACCATCGACTCGGCCGAGAGGAGGGTGCCCGTGTCGGCGGGCTGGCCGCCGCCCTCGGGGTAGAAGAGGGTCTGGTCCAGGACCACGAGCCCGTCGAAGCAGTCGATGACCATCGCCTCGAACTCGACCTCGCAGGGCTGCTCGTAGTAGAGCGGGCGGGTCGGCGGCAGGGCCGTGAAGCGCTCCTCGTAGGCCGCGAGCGGGTCGTCGCCGCCCTCCCGCTGGCTCTCGGAGTGCATGTTCGCCACGAGCGAGTAGAAGTTGTCGGGGATCTCGACAACGGCGCCCTCGGCCGCGGCCACCTCCTTGATCAGCTCGGCCGGGAGGCCGTGCGAGTCGTAGAGGGTGATGACCTCGACGAGCGGGACCTTCTGGCTCTTCTTCTTGTAGGACGACGCGACCTTCTGGATGATCCGGGTGCCGCGCTCGATGGTCGCGCCGTACTTCTCGGTCTCGCGCTCGAGGATCTCGCGGATCACCTCGGGCGACTGCTCGAACTGCTCCTCGCCGATCTCCTCGACCTGCCGGGCCACGAGGTCGGCAAGCGAGAGGTCGAGGTTGAGGTCGTTCATGACCCGGAGAGTCCTGCGGAGGACGAGCCGGGCGAGGTAGCCCTCGCGGACGTTGGACGGGACGATGCAGTCGCCGAGCATGTACGCGAGGCACCGGGTGTGGTCCGCGATGGTGTACACCTGCTCGATCGGCGTGATCATCTTGATCAGCCGGTCGATGGGAACGTCGATGGCGGCAGCGACCTTCTTCCTGAGCGCGAAGAGGTTCGCGCCCGTGATATCCATGAGCCCCGCGAACTTCGCGTTGAGCGAGAGGATCTTGGTGTAGTTCTTGTCCTTGAGGTGGTGGTCCAGGCCGGCCTCGGAGAAGAGGGACGAGACCAGGTCGGGGAAGACCGCGTCGTAGATCGTGGGCGAGCCCGACGAGGCCCAGGTCAGGCGCTCGAGCCCGTACCCGGTGTCGACGATCCGGTTCGGCATGGGCCAGAAGGTCTGCCCCTCGAGCTCGACCGGGGGCTCGTTCGTCCGCTGCTTGCCGAGGGACATGAAGACCAGGGTCGCGCCCTCGAGCCCGCCGATAAGGACCTCGACGGAGGGGCCGGCGTT
>DUGU01000251.1 GCA_013331215.1 Methanoregulaceae archaeon | reverse complement strand
CGACGCGGTGGTCGCCGATCCGCTCAAGGACGAGGTGCCCGGCACTCTCTCGATCGTGCGGACGCGCGAGCCCCCGATTCCCTTCCTCCTCCTCATGGAGCCGGGACACGAGAGGGTCGCGATCCAGGCTCTGAACAGCGGGGCGGACCGCTACGTCGAGAAGAGCTGCGACCCGGCCGAACGGCTCGGGATCCTCGGCGGTGCCATCGAGGAGCTGGCTTCGAAGGAGCCGGAGTCCGCGGCCCTCCAGCGGCGGAACGAGGAGCTCGAGTTCCTCTCGAAGACCGCGATGGACTTCATCCGGATGGAGGACGAGGCGGACATCTACCGCTACATCGCCGAGCAGGTGTACAATCTGGTGCGCGAGCGCTATGTCGTCGTCATGCTGTTCGACCGGGAGACCCGTCTCTTCACCGTACGGAACCTCATCATGGGGGACTCCATGGTCCAGATCGCGCGGGAAGAGCTGGGCTTCGATCTCGAAGGGCTATCGCTCCCTCTCGACCGGGTCCCGAGCGTCGAGACCGTCCTCGGGTGCGACAGGCTGGTGGAAGTGATCACCTCCGTGTATCAGGCCTGCTTCAAGGTGTTACCCGAGGAGGCGTGCGACCGGATCGAGCGACGCGCCGACCTCGGGAAGTACTACTCGATGGGGTTCAACTGCCGGGACGGCCTCTACGGCGTCCTCACCATCGGGGTCCGGAAGGGCGGTGAGCTCGCGCACCGGGGGCTGGTCGAGGCGTTCGTCCGGCAGGCCTCGGTTGCGCTCCTCCGCCAGCACGTCCGGGGACGCCTGAAAGAGAGCGAGGCGCGGTACCGGGCCGTGGTCGAGAGCCAGCAGGAGCTGGTCTGCAGGTTCCGGCCCGACGGCACGCACCTGGTGGCGAACGACGCCTACTGCCGGTTCTTCGGCCTCGACCCGGCGACCGTCGTCGGTTCCCGGTTCGCGCCCGTGATCCCCGGAGAGGAGCGTGCCGCGGTCGACGACTACTTCCGTTCGTTCTCGCCGGCGCGTGCCGACGGGACGATCGAGCACCGGGTCGTCGATACGACCGGGTCGGCCCGCTGGCTCCAGTGGAACGACCGGGCGTTCTTCGACCGCGACGGCGCGATCGCGGAGGTCCAGTCGGTCGGCCGCGACGTCACCGAGCGGCGGGAGGCGGAGGAGGCGCTCGGCGCCCTCACGGCCGGGCTCGAACGGCGCGTCGAGGAGCGCACGGCCGAGCTGGAGGCGTTCACGTACTCGGTCTCGCACGACCTCCGCGCCCCCCTGCGCGCGATCGACGGCTACCTCGGCATGCTCATGACCCGGTTCGGCCCGGATATTCCCGAAGACGCCGTCGCCTATGTCGGCCGGGCCCGCGACGGGGTCACCCGCGCCGGGCGGTTCATCGAGGGCCTCCTCGCGCTCTCCCGCCTGTCGCGCCAGCCGCTCGCCCTGGAATCGGTCGAGACGGAGAGCCTTGTCCGGGCTGTGCTGGGAGAACTCCTCCCGGACCCGGGCGACCCGCGCGTCGAGGTCGTGGTCGGCTGCCTGCCACCCTGCCGGGCCGACGCGGAGATGCTCCGCCACGTCTACCAGAACCTGCTCTCGAACGCCCTCAAGTTCACGCGGACGCGCGATCCGGCGCGGATCGAGGTCTCGGCATCGACGGACGGCGGGGAGACGGTCTATACCGTCGCCGACAACGGTATCGGGTTTCCGGCCGAGCAGGCGGTCCGCGTCTTCGACGACTTCGCCCGCTTCCACGATTCGCGGCAGTACGAGGGGTCGGGGATCGGCCTCTCGGTCGTCCGCCGGGTCGTCGAGCGGCACGGGGGGCGCTGCTGGGCGGACGGCGAGGTCGGGCGCGGCGCCGACTTCCACTTCACGCTCGGGCCGGTCGCGGCGTCATAGGCCGGTGACGGGGAGCCGTTCGATCGCGACGCGGACGGGCAGGGGGAGCCGGCGCGGAGACGATCGTCGACGCCGACCGCCCGATCTAACAGTATATAATAACCGCCCGCATATAGTGAGCCATCATGGTGGATCCGTACGAGGCCCTGCTCAAGAAGGCCTACGAGCACATCACGGAGCCGAGCGGGACCGGCGAGCGGTTCGTGATCCCCGAGGTCCGGTCCTACATCGAGGGCAAGACGACGGTCTTCGAGAACTTCGCCGAGATCGCCGACACCTTCCGGCGCGAGAAGGAGCACCTGATGAAGTCGCTGGTGGGCGAGCTCGGAACGGCCGGCAAGATCGACGGCAACCGCGCGATCTTCAACGGCAAGTTCGAGACCTCGCAGATCACGAACGCGGTCAGGAGTTACTTCAACGACTATATCCTCTGCAGCGAGTGCGGCCGGCCCGACACGCGGCTCGTGAAGGATGACCGGATCCTCGTGCTCCGTTGCGACGCCTGCGGCTCGCACCGGCCCGTGCGGAAGCGCAAGGCCAGGGCCGAGGAACCGGCCAAGCTCTTCGAGGAGGGCAAGATCGTCGACGTGCACATCCAGTCGGTCAGCAAGCGCGGCGACGGCGTGGCTCGCGAGGGCAAGTATATCATCTACGTCCCCGGGGGGAAGCCCGGCCAGACCGTGAAGATCAAGGTGACCCGCATCTCGGGCTCGATCGTCTTCACCGAGCGGGCCCTGTAGGGGGCACGTGCGGAGGGGCGTCGCCCCATCACCGCGTCTATTTTCCCCGCGAATGTGCGCGGGAGCGGGCGGATCGATCCGCGACGATCGCGCGGCCGGTAAAATGGAGCCGGGGGAGAGGGAAAACCCCTCCCGCCGTGACGGTTCAGCTCACCTGCACGGTCAGGTTGAACTGGTCCGCCGGGGTCACGTTCGTCTCCCAGGGGCGGACGTAGACCGCGCCGAACCGCTGGGTCCCGGCCGTGACGGCCTTGACGGTCCAGTTGCGGACGCCGCCGGCGCCGGTCAGGTTGGCCGCCTGGGCGTCGAGCGTGAACGCGGTATCGACGATCTGCAGGCCGTCCGTGACCGATGCGTTCCATGAGTAGCCCGTCGTCGGGTTCTCGGGGAGGCGGATGCTCAGGCTCTTCTGGAGCCCGAGCGGGACCGTCTTACCGCTGTCGTTCGCCGTGTAGACCGCCATTGTCGTGTTGTTCGGCGCGATCGTCGTGCCGGTTGTCCCGACCGTCGTCTTCGTCGGCGTGACCGTCGTGTTCGTGGGCGGGGTCGTGGTGCACCCGGCCGCGAGGAGAAGAGCGGCGAGGAGAATTGCCGCGAGTACGAGATATCTCATAGAGAATGATCTTCGCCGCACGATGATAAACGATTCGAAATGCCGTGGGGGAGGAGGGCCCCCTCACGCCAGTCCGAAGGCATCGAGGTTCTGGCCGTCCCCGTCGAACTGGATCCGGATCCGGTGGACGCCCTTCGTCAGCCTGACCTGCGTCGAGATCGCGGCATAGGCGTCGTACGACCCTGTCCGCGGGGCGGTCACCGCGACCTCGGAGCGGCCGTCGACCATCATCTCGAAATACTGTCCGCCGTTCGGGCTCGAGAGCCGGAACATGAGCGTGTAGTCGCGCTCCTCGGGGGCGTCGACCCGGTACTCGAGCCACTCGCCCGGCTGGATCCGGGTCACGACGTAGCTCCCGATGGACGGGGCATAGGCGATGTCGACGCCGTCGCTCCTGTACGCGCCTCCCTGATTGCCGCCGGTGGTGTCGTGGTACCCGACGCCCTCGCCGCCCGTCGCGTAGTTCTCGGCCTGGATCTCGGCCGGCAGCCGGATGATCCCGCCCAGCGTGGTCTGCACGGTGGTGGGGATCGCGGTCGTGGGGGTCGCGACGGTCGAGAAGGCGACCCGGTCCAGGTTCTGGCCGTCCCCGACGAACCGGACCTTCAGGGTGCAGGTGCCGGCCGGCAGCGTCAGCGCGGTGGTCGCCGTCGTCCAGGCGTCGTACGAGCCCGTGGTCGGGACCGTGACCGTGACCGTCGGGTTGTCGTTGACGGAGACCTCGATCGCGTGGGCGTTCGTCCCCCACGACGCGACGCGGAACGCGGCCTGATACCTGCCGGCATTCGCGACCCCCACCGTGTACTTCAGCCATTCGCCGTCGCGGACGTACCCGACGGCATACCCGCCGCCCGGGAGCGACTCGATATCGACGCCGTCGGCACGGCACGCACCGCCCTGGTTGCTGGCCGTGGCGTCGTGATAGCCGACCCCTTCGCCCCCGGCATCGTAGTCTTCGGCCTCGAGCGTCCCCGGGACGGGGCGGCCTGCAGGCGGCGCCGTCGTCGGGATCGTCGTCGGGGGAGTCGTGACGGCGACGGGGGTGAAGACGATCCGGTCCAGGTTCTGGCCGTCCCCGACGAACCGGAGTTTGAGCGATGCGGTGCCGGCCGGCAGCGAGAACGAGGTCGTCGCCGCGGTCCAGGCGTCGTACGAACCGGTCGTCGGGACCGCGACCGTGACCGCCGGGTTGTCGTTGACGGAGACCTCGATCGCGTGGGCGTTCCCGCCCCAGGCCGCGACGCGGAATGCGGCCTGGTACCGGCCGGCGGCCGCCACCGGGACCGAGTAGCGGAGCCACTCGCCGTCGCGGACGTAGCCGACCGCGTATCCGCCGCCGGAGAGCGTCTCGATGTCGACGCTGTCGGCCCGATAGACGCCGCCCAGGTTGCCGGCGGTGGTGTCGTGGTACGCGGCGCCCTCGCCGCCGGGGACGTAGTCCTCGGCCTCGACCGTCCCCGGGACCGCGTTCGCCTTCGACGTGGGCGGGACGGTGACGGGGACCGTGGTCGTGGGGGTCGCGACGGCCGCGACCGCGACCCGGTCGAGGATCTGTTTGTCGCCGACGAACCGGACCTGGAACCGGTGGTCGCCGGCCGGGAGCGCGACCCGGGTCGAGACCGTCTGCCAGCCGATGCCGCGGTTGTTCGGGACGGCGAGGGTGCCGAGGGAGGCGCCGTCGAGAGCGAGGGCGAGGGACCGGCCGTCGGCCCAGGACGCGACCGTGCACGAGACGGTGTACGTCCCGGCCGACGGCACGGCGAGGGTGTACGCGAGCCATTCGCCGTTGACGACGTAGCCGACGTTGTAGCCGCCCGACGGGTTGACCGAGAGGTCGACGTCGTCGCGCCGGTAGACGCCGTCGTGGTTGCCGGCCGTGGTGTCGTGATACCCGGCCCCTTCGCCGCCGGTGTCGTAGTCCTCGGCCTCGACCGTCCCCGGCACCTTCCTGCCCGTCGAAGTCGGCACAGCCGTCGTCGGCGTGGTCGCGACGGCGACGGGCGTGAGGACGACCCGGTCCAGGTTCTGGCCGTCCCCGACGAACCGGACCTTCAGGGTGCAGGTGCCGGCCGGCAGCGTCAGCGCGGTGGTCGCCGTCGTCCAGGTGTCGTACGAGCCCGTGGTCGGGACCGCGACCGTGGCCGCCGGGTTGTCGTTGACGGAGACCTCGATCGCGTGGGCGTTCGTCCCCCAGGCCGCAACGCGGAAGGCGGCCGAGTATTTGCCCGCGCTCGCGGCCGAGACCGTGTACTTCAGCCATTCGCCGTCGCGGACGTACCCGACGGCATACCCGCTGCCGGTCGCCTCGATGTCGACGCCGTCGGTCCGGTACGCGCCGCCCTGGTTCGCGGCCGTCGCGTCGTGATAGGCGACGCCCTCGCCGCCGGTGTTGTAGTTCTCGGCCTCGAGTGTCCCCGGGACCGCGTTCGTCGTCGGCGCGGTCGCGGCGGTCGTGGGCTTCGTCGTCGGGACCGCGGTTGTCGTCGTGCGGATCGGCGTCGCCGCGGCGAGGACCGGCGCGAGCGCGCGCTGCCAGGCCGTCGCCATCTTCCGCTCCCCCGTCGCCTTCGGGTGGATGCCGTCGGGCTGGTTGTCGGCGACCCCGTCGTACCCGGCGGAGAGGTCGACGACGGTCACGGGCGAGGCTGCGGTCGAGATCCCGGCCGCGAGCGACGGGAGGGCCGAGTTGTAGTCGACGACCCCCGAGTTGCGGTTGAGGGTCGCGTTGCCGGTCGGGATGATCTGCGCCACCATGACCCGGACCTTCGGGTTCTTCTGCCGGAGGAGCCCGATGATCGACCTGACGTTCGCAAGGCGGGTCGCGACCGGGACTCCGTTGAGCGCGTCGTTCGTCCCGACATGGAGGAGCACGATATCCGGCGTCGGGGACGCCGCGAGCCAGGCGGCGAGGGGCGAGAAGGACGAGGTCCCGACCATCATGCCCGTCGTGTATCCGCCGTGCCCCTCGTGGTTCTGGTCGAAGACGAACTTCGTGTAGCTCGATGAGAGCGAGCCGACGAAGTCCGCGCCGTGCCCCGAGGCCCGGAGGGAGTCGTCGAGGTAATAGCGGTAACTCGCGAACGGCGTATCGGCGTCGGGGCCGCCGCGGGTGATCGAGTCGCCGAGCGGCATGATCTTCACCACGGCGTCGGCGTGGACGGCAAGCGGGGCGAGGCAGAGGCAGAGGAGGAGCAGGGCGCAGAGGCGGTATCTCATGGCACGATCATCCCGGAGAGCCGGTCATGCTGGCCCGGGCGGTCGACGGCGACGGTCGCGGGCCGGTATGGGGATTACATAACATAAACAGCTCATATTATTTACATTTACTCAATACCGGCGCGCGTGAAGATTCCCCGGATTAATAAATAAATGAAAAAATGAACGTAACTGAGACCGTAGCCGGTTTACCGGGATTGCGGCACGCCGCCCGACGTCGCGAACACCGAACGGTCGTGTTCGCGTCCCCGGCGTCGCCATCGTTATCCGTCTCCGCGTCGAGCTGCTCTGGCATGCGGACGTTCCGCGCCCCGAGCATTGGCGCCGCGCACGAGTGGGCCGTCAGGACCGTGCTCGAGAAGGGTTACCCGGTCACGACCGAGAACGGCGAGGCGACGATCGAGTGCGAGCCGATCGCCCTCGAGCTCCGCGCACCGCTGGCCGAGCCGATGGCGAGCCCGGCCTCGCGCTTCCAGCGCCGGTTCCTCGAACAGTACGCGGCCGACCTGCTGAACGGGTCGGAGGCCGTCTTCGAGTACGACTACCACTCGCGCCTCTTCGGCTGGGGAGAGGGGCTCGTCCCCGAGGGGGGCCCCGTCTCGGTGGACCAGATCGCGTACATCGTCCGCAAGCTGGAGGAGGCTCCCGTCAGCCGCCGGGCGATCGCGATCACCTGGAACCCGGTCACGGACGAGGAGATGCGCGACTGCCCCTGCCTCCAGCTCGTCCAGTGCGAGCTCCGCGACGGGCGCCTCTCCATGCAGGTCGTCTTCCGCTCGAACGACATGCTCTCGGCGGCCGGGGCGAACATGTTCGCGCTCGTCGGCCTGCAAAAGCATATTGCCGACCGGCTGGGCGCGGAGATCGGCACCTACACCCACATCTCGCTGGTGCCCCACCTCTACCACCGGCGGGACGCGGACGACCTCGCCCGGTTCTGCGAACGCTTCGGGTCGGTCGCGCCCGTTCCTGGCGCCTGCGCGTCGTGCCGGGGCTGTCCGGGTGCGTGAGCCGGCCCTCTCCGGCACCTTTTTCACCGTCCAGTGCGACCTATATGGGTCAAGCAGCCCGGTAGTGTAGCGGTCAATCATGGTGGACTCTGGATCCGCCGACAGCAGTTCGAATCTGCTCCGGGCTATCGCATCTTTTCCGTCTCTTCGGCCATCGAGCCGACGCTCCGCTTCCCGGGGCAACCGTATCGATATCCCGTCGGCGCTGCACCCTCCGGCCGCGAGGCGAATGCATGCCCCCCTGTTCGTCGAAGCGGCAGTCAGCCGATCAGGTTGAAGAGCCGGGTCACGTCGGCGAAGTCGATCCGGCCG
>DUGU01000309.1 GCA_013331215.1 Methanoregulaceae archaeon | reverse complement strand
TGCATCAGCCGCAACAACGGCCAGCGCAAGCCGGCCGATGCGCCGTACCGCGACTCCTACCTCTCGGGCTACTACATCCACCGGAACTCTATCCTGAAGAATTGCGTCTCGGAGAACAACAGGAACGCGGGCTTCTTCGCCCACGACGGTTCGAACACGACCTTCGACGGCTGCATCGACATCGGCTCGACGTACGGATTCAAGATCGTCAAGGGCTGCACGGACATCACCCTCAGGAACTGCTGGTCCAAGGACGCGAAGGAGTGGGCCTTTTGGGGGGCGTTCGGCACCAACATCCGGCTTGAGAACTTCCAGCAGATAAACATGGGCGGCAAGGCCGTCGACGGCGGGGCGCCGACGCAGTCCAGTATCGGCTGGTACTACCACGACGCGCAGTACCACCACTCGGTCTCGAACTCGTACTTCGACATAACCGGGTATGGCCCGATGATCGAGGTGCTGAACCAGGAGGGAACCGACAACACCTATATCCTGAACCGGGCCTCGACGCCGTACGCGCTCCCGGCAATGCCGCAGATCGCGGCGAAGTCGATCCCGCCGCTCCCCGTAGCGGGTCAGGGTGGCATCACCCCACTCGGCCCGATCGCGACACCCGGCGTGGTCCAGCCGACCCAGGCGATCCCGACAATGCCGGTGGGCGTGATCTCCGCGCCCGGAGGGGTCGTGACCGAGCCGATGATCGCACCGGCCGCCACCACCACCGCGAGCCGGTTCGGGCAGCGGAAGGTCTCGCCGCTCCTGGTGAAGCGGAGCTCGAGAGGCGCCCAAGCTGTTGCGACGATCGGCACGGGCTCGCGCTCCCGTTCAGCGTTCGGGACGATCCGGCCCGGGTCGTCGTTCGGTTCCTTTGGCGGCCGCTGGTATCCGATCGGCTGAATACCCTCTCTTTTTCTGCTCCCGTCGAGGGAGAAAAGACCTAACAGACTAATCGACAGCAACTTTATCCTCCCGCAAGGCCATTCAATGGTATGACGGCTCCCCCGTCGAAGACCCCTATCAGTGACTACCTCGACCTCTTTTCCGCACCGGTTACACGGAAGGCGTACCACATGGCTATGGCGCGCTTTTTCCTGTTTTTGAAGGGTACGCTCGAGCGCGAGAGAGACCCCGCTTCGCACGGAGCCGAGGCCCTCGCCGAGATGGACGCTGCCGGCGTGGCCTACCTCGAGGAGCTCCGGACCGGTTCGCGGTCGGCGGCCGACGACCTCGTCAAGTTCATCGCGAAGCTGCAGAAGGACTATGCCCCCGGGACTGTCGGGGTCAACCGGTCGGCGATCGTGGGTTTCCTCGAGGAGAACGGCGTCGAGCTGTCACGCCTCGACGAGCGGCGCATCAAGAAGCGGCTGCCGCGGATGAGAACGGTCGCCGAGGAGGAGATCATCACCCGCGAACACCTCCAGACGCTCCTCCCGCTGTACTCGATCCGCGATAAAGCAGTGGTGCTCGTCCTGGTCGCCTCCGGGGCCCGCATCGGCGAGGTGCTCAAGCTCCGCCTCAAGGATGTGGACCTGAAAGCGGTCCCGCCGCAGGTGACGTTCCGGGGGGAGACGACGAAGAACAAGGAGCGCCGGATCTCGTTTCTGACGAGCGAGGCGGTTACGGCTGTCGAGGCGTGGCTCAAGATTCGGGATGACTATCTGGGCTGGGCGGTCCAGAAGAATATCGGACTTATCGCACGGGGATTCTCGAAACCCAAGCGCCGCGACGACGACCGGCTCTTTCCGTTCCATCGTGGGGCCTTCGACTCCGGGTGGGAGCAGGCCCTCGATCGCGCTGGACTGCTGCGGCGGTGCGAGGTGACGGGCCGGTTGACGATGGTCCCGCACGGCCTTCGGAAGTGTTTCCGCTCGTGGCTCGGCGGAGTGGCTGGCCAGGACCTGCCCGAGGTCCTGATGGGACACGAGGGCTATCTGACGGGAGCGTATCGGCGCCTCACGGAGGACCAGCTCCGAGAGGGGTACCTCAAGCACAGCCACGTGCTCTGCGTCGCCGAGGGCAGCGGCGAGCTCGCCCGGCAGGTGGCCGAGCAGCAAGAAGCGATCGCCGGCCTCCAGGATCAGAACGCCACTCTTCAACAGAGGCTCATGAAGCTCGAGGGCGATCTGATCGAGGTAGGGGTGCTGCGAGCGTGGCTCGATCGGATCGGAGCGGCGCCCCCTGAGAGGCCCTGAGGCGGGTAGGGACGGCACAATGATGATATCCCGGGCCGAACCATGCAGTACCATGACGACCACGGCACAGGCGGCCGCAGGGGTCGAGGCCGAGACCCTGCAGATGGTCGAAGCGGTCATCCGGGAGCACAGCGGCGAATACGACCGGGATGCGCTCTGGCAGGCGCTCCCGCAGCGGATCCCGTTTGCTCAGTTCTCCGCATCGCTGGCGGCCCTGGTCGACGCGGCGAAGGTGGGCATCGATGCCGCCGGGAAGGTCTGCCACGTGTACAACCCGGCGCTCTTCGCACGGTACGACGGCCGGCCCGACCTTCGCATTCGCTGAACGGCCGCAGGGACACCGTGGAGCACGACGGAGGATCCTGACGTGCCACCCAACTACTCCCGGCGATATCGCACCAATGACACCATTCAGGTGAACGTGATCGCCGAGCATATACGGACCTTCGAGCAGCTGGAGGCCTCGCGGCGGACTGAAGATCAGCAGCTACGAGAAGCGATTGTCAAAGCCGCCGAGACGTTACAGGAAACGCCCGAAGCAGGGAAACATATTGCCGGCGATCGCATCCCGAAGGAGTACATCCGGCGCCACGGTCGCGGTGTGAGTTTCTGGAAATACGATATCCTGGGCAGCTGGCGGCTCATCTATACCATTGGTCGCGAGGAGGGGATGATCCTTGTTACCCTCGTTGAGTGGATGACGCATGACGAGTACGAACGGCGGTTCAGGTATTGACCGTCACGCAAGCCGGAGATGCGGTTCTGCCAGCATTTTACGGACGTATTCGGGGTTGTGAGTCCATACCACGAATCCTTCGCAGTCGATCAGGACCTTCCCCGAGTCCCACAGGTACTCGATAATCTGCTTGAAGGTCCCGTACTGCATCCGACGTGGGAGCGCCAACCACAGCGCCTTGCGCTTGTAGTCGCCCGAATGCTCCCGGATGAAGTCTTCAACCATCCGGATCGTATCGAGCTGCGG
>DUGU01000103.1 GCA_013331215.1 Methanoregulaceae archaeon | reverse complement strand
TCTTCCGACCGGCGAGACGTATCTCGTGGAGATCTGGTACTTCGACGACTGGACTGCGTTCCACGAGAAACGAGAGACCTTTCTACGGTACCTCGCGGGAAACGGGACGACCTCCCCGGTGACGATCGATACGGCCGGGGGGCTGGCCGGTACGGACAATGCGGAGCTCGCACAACAGCGGGGCAGATGGTGCAACGCGACGAAGTACATCGGCAGTGAGACGTCGGGGTACCTCATCACCGCCTCCAGTGGGGGATCCTATTATCTCGTCTATTACGGAGTGGTCGGGCGATCCGACCTCGTCCAGGAAGATTACCCCCTCAAATTGTTGATGCTGACGAGCCTCTCCGACCCCGTGACGAGCGGAAGATATGCGATCGATCCCGCCGGGCCCACGAGCCTGCCCCTCTCTCCTCTCTTCTATCAACCCGTGCTTCAATTCGAGTATTTTGTTGTCGTTCTCGTGATGGCGCTCGTTTTCGCGGTCTTCACGACCGGGCTCTATATCCTTGTCGAGGTAGCGACCGTCCCCTCCGTCCGCGCATTTGTCCCGCCAGTGCTCGCGGTCCTGCTGAATACAGTCCATTTCGCGCTGCC
Organism: Methanoregulaceae archaeon; assembly: GCA_013331215.1. Lineage (GTDB taxonomy): Archaea > Halobacteriota > Methanomicrobia > Methanomicrobiales > Methanospirillaceae > UBA288 > UBA288 sp11384u. Next base: position 2,002 of record DUGU01000103.1, on the reverse strand, counting down.
GAGCCTCATCCCGTACATGGTTGCGGCGATGGCGGTCATGACGCCGTTGCCGCTCTTCGGCGGCCGTCTGAGGTCCATCAGCGAAAGGACGGCAATCTTCCTCTGCGCACTCGGCGCGCTGCCGCTGATGCTGGTGAGCAGTCATCTCTTCTTCGGGGTGACCGAAGGCCTGCTCCTGAATCTTCCCCTTGCCTGGACGCCGACCATCTGGTTCTACGAGCTGTCGTCTCTGATCGCGATCTTCGTCCCGGGGGTGGTCTTCGCTGTCGGCATGTATGCGCTCATCTTCCTTGCGGATAAGCGCTGGACCCGGCGGCGGGGACAGGTACAGAGGGATGTTGAAAAATAAGATCACGAGACCGTTCCGGGTTCGTCCCGGCGCGTCTTCGTGATCGTGGTGAACTTCGCCGGGGGATTCGTCGCCATCTCAGCCGAGCGGCACGGTCAGCACATAAGTAGCGTTCGACCGGGACCGGGCCGGTCCCGATCTCGGTGTCCACGTCGCGTTCGTTTTTCACCGGAAGGGTGACTATCTGAGTGTGTCCGGCGCCGATCGATTAAGACAGGGGTTCACCGGAACCGCTGCCAGAGGATCCGGCCCATCACCCGGAAGGTGAAGTCTAGCTCCTCGAAGGACGGAATGTGGTGCTCGCGCAGGATGTCCCGCCCCCGCTGCATCGAATCGCCGCCGAGCAGGGTGCCGACGATCATATTGCCGGTCTGTTCCGAGAACCGGACGATCTCGTTCGCTATCGCCTCCGAGCCCAGGACCAGGTTCGGGAACGAGACCACGAACGCGATGTCCCAGAAGTCGTCGTGCCGGGCGAGGAGTTCGAAGGTCCTGCGGAACCGCGCGTCGCTCGCGTCGCCGAGCAGGTCGATCGGGTTGCCCTTGTTCCAGAAGTCGGGCAGGAACCCGTTCATCTCTTCGACCACCTCCTGCGGCAGGTCCACGAGCTCGACCCCGTAACGCTCGGCGTAGTCGCTCGAGAGCACGGCAAAGCCGCCCGCGTTCGTGATCACGATCGCGCGCCGGCCCCGCGGGTAGCCCTTGGGCGAGGCGAGCATCTCGGCCACCTGGAACGCGCCCGTGAGCGTGTGGACGGGGATCACGCCCGAGCGGCGGAAGGCCTCCATGTAGACGTCGTAGCTCCCCGAGAGCGAGCCCGTGTGCGACGAGGCCGCAGCCTGCCCCTTCAGGGACGAGCCCGACTTGATCGCGACCACCGGCTTCTCGCGCGAGACCTCCTCCACCACCTTCATGAAGGTCCGGCCGTCCCGGATCTCCTCGATGTAGAGGATGACACCCTTGGTCCTGGGGTCGCGCCGGACCCAGTTCAGGTAATCGAGGAAGTTCAGGTCCGCCTGGTTGCCGACCGAGACCACGGCCGAGAAGCCGATCTCCTCGGCCAGCGACCAGTCCACGACCGTGTTGATGATCGCGCCCGACTGTGAGATGAACGCGATGCTGCCCGGGCGCGGGGATTCGTGGACGTACGTGGTGTCGAGCCCGCGGGGCGGGACGATCAGGCCGAGGCAGTTCGGGCCGATGATGCGCGTCCCGTAACCCTTCGCGATCGCCATGACCCGCTCCTCGAGGGCGCGGCCCTGCTCGCCCATCTCCTTGAACCCTGCCGTGATGATCACCACGATCGGGACTCCCTTCTGGCCGCATTCCTCGACGACCTTCGGCACGAAGTTCGCCGGGACCGTGACCACGGCCATGTCCACGGGGGCCGGGATCTCCGTGACCGACTGGTAGGCCTTCAGTCCCTGGACGTCGCCGCGCTTGTTGTTGACGGGGTAGAGCTGCCCCGGGAACTGGAGCAGGTTATGCATGACCGCGTATCCCATCTTCCGCGAGTCGGACGAGGCCCCGATCACCGCAACGGATCGAGGGTTGAAGTACTCGAGCGGGAGCTCGAGCCGCTCCCCGATCGCGACCTCCTTCGGACAGTCGTCGACGATGATCCGGGCGTCGACCGCGCACCCGCCCTGCTCG
>DUGU01000204.1 GCA_013331215.1 Methanoregulaceae archaeon | reverse complement strand
ACATCAACTGCGGCGTGCGCCTGCTCGCCACGCCGCTCCGCGAGGCCGATCTCGAACGGAAGGCCGAGCTGGTCGAGGAGCTCTACCGCGCGGTCCCGACCGGCGTCGGGGCGCGCTCCCAGCAGCGGCTCGGCAAGGCGGACCTCCGGGGCATGCTCGAGGACGGTGCGGCCTTCGCCGTCCGGCAGGGCCTCGGGGTCGAGCGTGACCTCGAGCGGTGCGAGGGGCGCGGCCGGATGGACGAGGCCGACCCCTCGAAGGTCTCGGAGAAGGCGCTCGCGCGGGGCCTGCCGCAGTCGGGGACGCTCGGCGCCGGGAACCACTTCCTCGAGCTCCAGGTGGTGGACGAGGTCTACGACCCGGCCGCGGCGGCCGCGTTCGGGGTCGAGGCGGGGACGGTCGCGGTGATGATTCACTGCGGCTCGCGCGGCCTCGGCCACCAGGTCTGCACGGACTACATCAAGACTCTCGAGGCCGCGACAAAGCGCTACGGGTTCACCCTCCCCGACCGTCAGCTCGCCTGCGCCCCGATTGCGAGTCCCGAGGGGCGGGCTTATATCGGGGCCATGGCGGCCGCGGCCAACTACGCCTGGGCGAACCGGCAGGCGATCACGCACGCGGTCCGCGAACTCCTGGAGAAGCGGTTCGGGCTCTCGGCCGACGAGACGCCGCTCGTCTACGACGTCGCGCACAACATCGCGAAGTTCGAGGAGCATGATGTTTCGGGCCAGCGTACCCCCGTCTGCGTCCACCGCAAGGGGGCGACACGGGCATTCGGGCCGGGAGCGCCGGGCCTCCCGCCGGGGCTTGAGTCCATCGGCCAGCCCGTGATCATCCCGGGCTCGATGGGCACGCCATCGTTCCTGCTCCGCGGCACGGAGGAGGCGATGCGCCGGACCTTCGGTTCGACCTGCCACGGGGCCGGGCGCGTGATGAGTCGGTCCGGCGCGAAGAAGCAGCTCGCGGGGAAGGACGTCCGCGAGGCCCTTCGTCGCCAGGGGATCCTCGTCCGGGCGCCGAACGACGCATCGATCGCGGAGGAGGCACCGTCCGTGTACAAGTCGAGCGCCGAGGTCGTCCGGGTCGTCCATGAAGTCGGGCTGGGCCGGCTCGTGGCTCGCCTCCGCCCGATCGGCGTGATCAAGGGGTGACGGATGCGGACAGGACTGCTCTGGGATGCGCCGGTCACCTTCCAGCGCTACGTGGAGGACTGCGGCGCGAGCTGCGAGCTGGTGACGCCCCAACTCTGCGCGGCGCCGTTCTTCCGGGGGTCGTTCGGCGCTCTGATCGTCCCAACCGGCTTCGCGAACCCCGTGTACTCGAAGACCCTCGTCGCCCTTCGGGCATCGTCGGACCGGGTCCGGCGATACCTCGAGCGCGGCGGCGCCCTCGTCGTCTTCGGGGCCGCGATCGACCGGCCCGATGCCTACGACTGGCTTCCGTTCCGGCTCGTCTATCGCCACCAATACGGCCCCTGCCGGGTCGAGCCGGTCGAGTCCGGCCTCTTCGAGGCACTCTTCGGCGGCTATGATGCCGCCGCACTCGAGTGCGACGGCTGGTTCGAGGAGGCCGACGCCGAGGTGATCGCGACCGCGGCCGGTCGGCCTGTCGCCGTCGCCCGCCGGGTCGGCGACGGCCTCGTCATCGCCACGACAGTCCACGAGTATCCGGCCCGGTCCTTTCTCGACGCCATCGGCGCCGATCGGAAGGAAACCTTATTTTGACCCCGATTGGCCGGGGTTAAACACGCAACGCGCGAAAGCAATAGTCATTCGTTTTAAATGGAGCGGCGATGGTCGAGCACGACGATCCCCGTCCGCCGACGATCTCGAGGGCCAAATCATCAGCCCGGAGTTCCATCTTAAAAATCCGATGCCTTGAATTATATCTCCGGCGGCGAAGTGGCACGATCTCCCCCACGGCAATCTTCTGTCTCATCTCCGCTCGGAAAGGAGGCCGGCGGACGCGACCCTGCAGTCGGAATACACTGCACAAAAAGGAATGAACCTCTGCTGTCGGGCGCCCGGTCAGGACTCGACCATGGCGACCAGGTTCTCCATCACCTTATCGACAACGTTCCACGTCGGGGAGCGGGAGTGCTGGAGGATGAATGGACGCCCTTCGTCTCCGGCCTTCATCATCTCCGGGTCGAGGGGGATCGCTCCCAGATACGGGACACCGAAGTCCTGCGCGGCCCGCTCGCCTCCGCCCCTGCCGAACAGGTCCACCGACTCTCCGCAGTGGGGGCAGACCAGGCCGCTCATGTTCTCGATGATCCCGAGGACCGGTATCTCCAGCTGCTCGATGAACTTGAGCGCCTTGACCGCGTCAAGGACGGCGACGTCCTGCGGGGTGGTGACGATGATGGCCCCGCGGAGGTTCGGCGCGAGCTGCGCGATGGTGAGCGCTTCGTCACCGGTGCCTGGCGGGAGGTCGACGACCAGGTAATCGAGCGGCCCCCAGTTGACCTCGGTGAGAAACTGCCGGATGACGCCCATCTTCACCGGCCCGCGCCAGATGACGGGGGCGTCCGGCGCGGAGAGCAGGAATCCCATCGACATGACCGCCAGGCTGCCGGTCACATGGATGGGTTCCATCTTCTGCCCGGAGACTGTCGGCGTCCGGTCCTCGAGGCCCAGCATCTTGGGGATGCTTGGGCCGTGAAAGTCGAGGTCGAGCAGGCCGACGGCCCGGCCGTGGCTGGCGAGAGCGGTTGCTAGGTTCACAGCAACCGTGGACTTGCCGACGCCCCCCTTGCCGCTCAGAACGAGGATCACGTGCTTCACGTCGATCTCGGCCTTCGGAGGAAGCCCGCTCGATGCCTGCTGGCGCGGTGGGGCGGTAGAATCGCCCGTCTGTATCTCTGCCTGGATCTCGGCTTCTGCCTGGTGTTGCAAGGACATGGTATCAGACTCTCTGCATGAATACGTTCATCATCACTGTGGTTCCGTATGGTGTTCACGTTCGGGTGAGGGGCCGGCGGAGCTCTACCAGTCCGGGTTCTACGTTCAGTCCGCCCGGTTCGTCGACTGCGAGGCCGAACGCTGCCGCAAGGCCGGGTTCCTCTGCAAGAATGAGGAGGTCGGCGGGCTCGTTCTCGAGCGCTGCCGCGACACGGGCTCGGCCTACGGCCTCGTCATCGAGTATGGCGGCAACGGGGCGAGGGTGAAGGGCTTCGTCTCCGACGGTGCGAACCGGCGGGCGCTGCAGATGGTCGGGAAC
>DUGU01000078.1:3327-4383 GCA_013331215.1 Methanoregulaceae archaeon | reverse complement strand
TCGTCCACGACAACCGGGTCTACGGCCTGACGACCGGCCAGTACACCCCGACCTCCCCGCTCGGCTTCCCGGGCCGTTCGACGCCGCTCGGCACCCCCGAGTACCCGATCAACCCGGTCGAGCTGATGATCGCTGCCGGCGCCACCTGGGTCGCGCGCGGGTACTCGCGCCGGCTCCCGCAGCTCCACGAGCTGGTCGCGGCCGGCATCCGGCACCGCGGGTTCTCGTTCCTCGACGTCTTCCAGATCTGCGCGACCTTCTACAACCAGTCGAAGTTCTACGACGAGCACGTCTACGACCTGGAGGCCGGGACGTTCCCGACGGCCGACCTGGACGCGGCCCTCCACGCCGCCCGCGAGTTCGACTACAGCCGCGAGTCGCGGATCCCCCTCGGGGTCTTCTACGAGACGACCTTCCCGACGTACGAGGAGCGGCTGGCGGGGGAGCGCGCAAAAGAGACCGACCCCGTGGGGGTCATGCGGCGGCTGATCGCGGAGCGGACCTGACGACGGAAACGGTTAAGGGCAACCATGGACGAGGAGAGTGCATGAAGATCGTCGGGATCAGTGCGAGCCCGCGCGGGGCCGAGTCCCGCACGGCCCGGCTCGTCGAGGCCGTCCTCCGCGGCGGCGCATCGGCCGGGGCCGAGACCGAGTTCGTCGACATCTGCCAGCACCGGATCGAGTTCTGCAACGGCTGCGGGAACTGCTACGCGACCGGCGAGTGCCTGAGGACGGACGACTTCGCCCGCATCTTCGGGCTGATGTCGAGCGCCGACGGGATCGTCCTCGGCTCGCCGAACTATGTCAACGGCCCGACCGCGCAGCTCAAGCAGGTGATCGACCGCATGGCCGACGCGATCCACTGCCGGTCCTTCGAGGGGCGGTACGGCTGCGCGGTCTGCACCACCGGCGGCGGCGGGGAGGACAGGGTCGTCGACTACCTCAACCACGTCCTCTTCATGCTCGGCGCGCAGACCGTGGGGAGCGTCGGGGTCGCAATCGGCCCGGACCCGTCCCGCGTCACGATCGCGATCGAGCAGGCCGAGGCCCTCGG
>DUGU01000078.1:0-3232 GCA_013331215.1 Methanoregulaceae archaeon | reverse complement strand
GAGCCGCTGCTCTCTTTGATGACGGTCCCGTTCCGGACCAGACGGAGGGTCAGGGTCTCGTTCGTCGTCTCCTGCTTCTGGAACGTGGCCTGGAACCGGTTCACGTTCGGCGGCAGGCGGAAGCTCGAGTTCCCGAAACCCTCGTCCGAGTGCATGGCCTCGGGCGAGCCGTAGGCACCGCTCCACATCCCGCCGTAGACGACCTCGAGGGAAAGGTTGGGTCCGAAGGTGGCCTCGGGCTTGGCCGCGGCCGGGTCGAAGGTCGGGAGCGGGGTCCCGGCCGGGGCGGCCGGGTCCGGGCCGGCGCCGAGGCAGCCGGCGAGGCACGCGAGGAGCAGGGCGGCCCCGAGAAGGCCGGCGATGGACAGGCGTCGCATGCGTACTGGTACGGCGCGGCCGCTGTTAAAGTGCGTGACCGCGGCAGACCGGCGCCGTTTTTTATTCCTCGTGCCGGCGTTGTGGCGGGGCCCAGGGCTTCGGTTCCTTCCGCCCCTTCGTCGCCGCCCTGTCCTCCTCGGTCATCGTGGTCCCGTCGGGGTTCAGCTCGGGAAACTCGGGCTTGCGGTCCTTCTCCGTATCCATGCGGGCGGTTCTGGCGTTCAAGGAATAAAGTGGTTTCGCTAATGGCCATGTGCGATCGACCGGCTCGTCTCTCCTAAAATCGGGGTGATTCGAGAGAGCGATGATCGGCCTGGGCCCGGGCCCGGCCGGTGCGCTGCGGAAACACTCGGGCGGCCGGGAGGGCCGCGTCCGCTGTCGGCGGCGAAGAGAGAACGGGGTTCTCTTCGTCGGCTCCCGGGTCCGGCCCGCCTCTCCCACGGTGGCGTACCGGGCGGATGCCGCCCATATGATGACTATCTATTTCTCTTTGGGNNTATTAGAGGACGACACCCCGCCCGCGGCAGCGAGCGCACCCCCGCCACGATTCCCGCCTCCGCGGGCGTCCGTCTCCTGCCGCAGCGCGTGTCGATCCGGAGCCGCACACGATGAGAGGGGAGAACTTCGGGGCGCGCGGAGCGGTCCTTCCGCGAACCGTCGTCATGGTCCTCGCGGCCTGCCTGCTGGCCGCGGGCGCACAGGCGCTGATGGTCCCCGAGGACCAGTCGAGCCTTGCCGGGAGCGCCGACGGGATCGTCCTGGGGACCGTGACCTCGGTCGAGAGCCGCTGGACGGCCGACCGGAACATCGAGACCACGGCGCAGATCGCGCTGGACTCCGCCGTGAAGGGGACGTTCGCCGGAAGAGCCGTGGCCGTCACGGTACAGGGCGGCACGGCCGACGGGGTCGNNAGGGGGGCACGGCCGACGGGGTCATGCAGGTGGTCGAGGACGAGCCCGTGCTCGCGCCCGGAGAACGCGGGTTCTATCTCCTCGAGCGGAGGGCGTCCGGGTTCAAGCTGCACGGGGCCCGGCAGGGCGTCATCCCGGTCGTCGACGATACGCTCTGGGTGGCGGACGGTCACGGGGCTCCGAGGGCGGTCCCGGCTCCCGCCTATGGCGCCCGGCTCGCCGCGCTCGCGGAGGGGCGGGAGGCGCCAGCGCTGGCGGAGGCTCCGGTTGTGACGGCGGCGGCCGGCCCGGCCATCGCCTCGGTCTCGCCCACGAGCGCGTCGGCCGGGACCGGGACGACGGTCACGATCACCGGGACGGACTTCGGCTCGAAGGCCTCGCGCCAGTCGGCGGCCGACGTCGGGTTCGTCTACCGGTGCACGTCCCCGACGAGCTGCGTCCCCGTGTACGCGACGGGAAAGCCGTACTACGGCGATAACGCCAACGACATCCTCTCGTGGTCCGACACGCGGATCGTCGTCCGCGTGCCCACGGCGAGGATGTCCGACGGGTACGCCGGGTCGGCGGGCTCCGGCATGGTCTGGGTCGTCACCGATGCCGGCGCGACGAGTGCCGCCTCTCCGTTCGCGGTCACGTTCGGGTACGGCAGGATCAGGTGGGCGAACGCGCCGACCTTCGTGGTGAACAACAACTGCCCCGGCGTCGCCTCCGCGACCACCGCCGTCGCGAATGCCGCCGCGACCTGGAACGCGGCCGTCTCGGGCTCGAGCTTCCGGTTCTTCGACGGCGGGACCACCGCGAGCACGGCGATCGGCAACGACGGTGTCAACCGGATCTGCTGGCGGCCGTCGAGCGACTTCTCCTCGGGCACCCTCGCGGTCACGAGCTGGTGGTACACGGTCTCGACCTCGACCCTGATCGAGTGCGACGTCAAGTTCAACAGCGGCTTTGCGTGGACGACCGGGACCGCCTCGGGGAGCGCCCACAACGTCGAGGCGATCATGCTCCACGAGTTCGGCCACTGGCTCAACCTCCGCGACCTCTACGGGTATTACGACGGGTATCCCTCCGACTCGGGGAAGGTGATGTTCGGGTACAGCGGCGCCGGGTTCGGCAACCTGAACCGCAGGGCCCTCTCCGGGGCCGACACCGCCGGGGCCCGGTACATCTACGGAGGCGGGACCGCCACCCCGACGCCCACTCCCACGGCAACCCCGACCCCGAAGCCCACCGCGACGGCCACCCCGACGACGCCCGTGCCCCAGTCCCCGTACCCGTCCGCGCACGTCCTCCCCGCGCAGGTCGAGGCCGAGCACTTCGACGCGGGGGGCGAGGGCGTCGCCTACCACGACATCGAGGCCGCGAACCTGGGCGGCGACGGCATGCGGTCCGGCGAGGGCGTCGATATCGAGACGGACGGCGGCGTCACCGACGTCTGCTATGTCCGCGCCGGCGAGTACCTGAAGTACTCGGTCGAGACGACCACCGGCGGCAGCTTCGATCTCGCGCTCCGCGCCGCGAACCCCGATGCCGCGACCAAGACGGCCAGGGTCTACCTGGACGGCGCCCGGACTCCCGACGTCGCGATCGCTCCGACGGGAGGCTGGACGAATTACGGCAGTTCCGTCACGACGGTCTTCGTCCCTTCGGGCCGGCACGTGGTGACCCTCGCCTTCGAGGGGATCGATCGGATTAACCTCGACTGGCTGCGCTTTACGCGGTCCGCGGCGACCATCCCGACGACCGTACCGACGACGGCGGCGGTTGCGGCGATCCCCGGCGGTGCCGGCGTGCCGACGGACCCGGACACGGACGGGCTGTACGAGGACGTCAACGGCAACGGGAGAGGCGATCTCGCTGACGTCGTCCTCCTCTTCAATCAGCTGACCTGGATCGGCGCGAACGAGCCGCCGGCGGCATTCGATTTCAACGCGAACGGCCGG
>DUGU01000256.1 GCA_013331215.1 Methanoregulaceae archaeon | reverse complement strand
CCGCGCACGCCATTTGTCCCGAAGAGCTGCTTCTCCTCCATCATCGGCCTCTCTGCCCCGTTGTGCCGCCTGCCGCTGCGGCGAGCGCAGCGAACACCGCGCTCCCATCCATGGGATCGCGGGCGATCAACGCCAACACTATTGTCCCTGCTCCGGCATAGACCCTGCCGTGCACTCCGGCGGCGACCACGCCGGGTGCGGACGCGCAACGAGCTTCGAGCTGTTCGAGGGCCGCACGATCCGCGGCGAGCGCGGGGNNCCGAAGGAGCCCCCCGGGCGAGACGTATTCGTCGAACCGGCCGAGCGCGTCGAACACCTCGTGCGCGGCCGGATTGCGGAGTAGACACCGGTCCGAGGCAAGGTCTCCGATCACAACCCTGGCGAACGGCTCGGACTTGAAACCCTCGACGAGTGCGAGCTGGCACCCGGCGTCCGACAACCGATCGAGCGCTGCAAAGAGGGTGTCGCTCCGCAACACGGTGACGCCCTTGGCCGAGTCGATCCCGGTCACGACATGGGCACCCCGCTCGTAGAACCGGGTCGTATCCCGTCCCGGGTCCAGCGCGAACGGGTGCACCCCGCCGAGGNNCTTGATCACGCCGATCGCGAGACCGGGCGGGGCCGCACCGATCACCTCCTCGATCAGGGTCGTCTTGCCCGTCCCCGACCAGCCCGCGAACTGGACGACTCTCATTCCTGCTCCCCGCGCGCTCGCGTCTCGAGCAGGGTCTGCGCCGCGAGTCCGACCGAGCGCATGATCGTCGCAATCCGGTCTTCGATGTCGAGCTCGTCGTCGACGGCGAGGCTCGTCCCTTCAACCTCGAGGAGGAAGCGGGCAATCTCGCTCGCCTCGAAGAGGATGTCGTCGAGCTCCTCGGTCGTGAAGAAGCCGCACATGGCCCCGTAGAAGAAGGTCGCTCCGGACTTACGGACCTTCTTCTTGAACGAGTTCCGCGCCTGGTTGACGGCCTGCGGTGAGTACGGCTCGGTCATGAACGGCACGAGCTCCGGCAGGTGCTGACCGATGAAAGTCATCTCCGCCCCCGAGGTGGTCCGGAAGTCGGCACAGAGTCTGGCCAGCGCCCACTCGCGAGCCGTAATGTACGTATGCCTGCGCAGGAAGCGGTTCACCTTCTCGTAGGCAGCGCCGTCCACCTTGCGGAACTTGGCGTAGCGGGCGACCTCGTCCTGATCGAATCCGGCAGCCATGCGATCAATCACTTGGCGGTGCAGGGCAAAAAAGGATCAGAGCCTATCGAAGAGAGTTGTCACATCGGCAAAGTCGATGCGGCCGTTTCCGTTCGCGTCGAATAGTCCTGCCGGCTCGTTCTCTGCAAGCCAATCGAGACTGTTGAAGAGGAGGACGACATCCGCGAAATCCGTACGGCCGTTGCCGTTGACGTCCTCGTNNATCCAGGTCATCTGGTTGAAGTACAGCACCACGTCCGCGAAGTCTTTCCGGCCGTTGCCGTTGACGTCCTCGTACAGGCCGTCACCGTCCGAATCGACGGGAAACCCGGGACCCCCAGGAAGCGCTGGGAGGCCGATCGCCGTGACCGTCGGGGTCGCATTCGCGGTCGGCGTCGGCGTTTCGTTCGCAGTGGGCGTCACCGTCACCGTTTCGTTGACCGTCGGGATTTCGGTGATGATCACGGGGGGTGGGACCGTTGTCGATTCAGTGATCGTCGGTGTCAGCGTCACCGTTTCCTCGACCGTGGGTGGTGCGGTCGAATTCATGGTCGGCATCACGGATACCGTCTCGTTAACCGTCGGTGTCGCCGTGATGTTCACCGTTGGCGTGACCGTCACCGTCTCGTTGAAGATCGGCGGCGGCAGCGTGACGTTCGCGGCGGGTGTGGGTGTGGCCGTTTCAGTGACCGTTGGCGTGAGGGTCACGGTCGGCGCCGGGGTGATCGTAGCGGCCGCGAGAAGCCGGACGTCGATGCGGTCCAGGTTCGCGTTCTGCGTCTGGTCGAACCGGACGACGAGCCGGTGCCGACCCGGCGCGAGATCGAACGGGAGCTCGGCCGTCGCGTATGCCTCGAACCCGGCGGTCTTCGGTACGGTGATCCGCCCGGCGGCGGCTCCGTCCACCTCTACCTGGAAGGAGCGGCCGTCGTAGGAGCAGGCGAGCCGGAACGCCGCGGCATACCGGCCGACGTTCGAGGCGTCGATGTCGTACGCGAACCACTCGTCGAGCCGGATGTACCCGACGTCGTACCCGGCGATAGCGGCCGTGTACTCGATGTCCACGTCGTCAAACCGATAGATGGCTCCTTCATTGCCGGCCGTTGTGTCCGAGAAGCCCGTGCCGCATCCCGGCAGGCAGTTCTCGATCTCGATCCGCCCGGGAACGGTATGGACGGCGGGGATGGGCGGCGTCGCCTCGGGAACGGGCGTGAAGGACGGAATCGGCGGCGATGTTCCGGCCGGGATCGGGGTCTGGATGGGGTCGACGTACGATCCGTCCGCGGAAGTGAGGTCGTAGGTGTTCCCCGAGTCCGACGGATTATAGGTGTCGCCGAGGTTCAGGATGGGGAGCGTACTGCCGTGACCCGCGATCTCGAAGTGCGAGTTTGTGACCGGTTTCTCGTAGGTCGGCTCCCCCTTGTACCAGCCGAGCATTGATTGGACGCGCGGACTCACATCGGTCCGCCCGGGCGCGTTGTATTGATGGAAGTCCTCGACTCGCAGGTTGTTCGTCCACGCGGCCCGGATGGCCCAGTTCGCGGGGTCGACCGAGATGCAGTCGACGAGCGCGATATCCTGGACGTTCTTGCAGATCTTGTACCCGTACCCCGAACCGATATCGACGCAGCGTTCGAGGAGATTGTTGCCGTTCTGCTCGTTGTAGAACCCGTGGTTGCGGTTGCGGACCGAGCGGCAGTTGACCAGATGCGTCCCCTTCGCGAACGTGTACCCGGCCATATAGAAGTGCGCGGAGACCGCGGGCTGGACCGTGAAGTCGCCGAGGTTCGTGTTCCGCCAGCCGTTCTCCTCGGAGACGCAGTCGACGAGCGTGATCTCCTCCTGCCGGTAACCGGGCTCGAAGTGGAAGCCCGACTCCCAGTTGTCGGCCGCGTAGCACCGTTCGACGGTCAGGTTGACGAGGTCGTTCTCCTCGTGGAAGTCGAAGCCGGTCGCCCACGGGTGGCCATCGACGTCGCCGCAGCGGATCGCGCGGCACTCGACGAAGCGGATGTCGCGTGTCATGCGGGGCGAGCCCGCGCCGTTCATGTTGAAGCCGTGCGTACCGACGTTCCGGGCCACGCAGCGGTAGAAGACGATGTCCTCGACAACCCGGTTCTCGGCCCAGACGAAGAACGCGCCGTTCGCGCCCATGTCCTGGGGCATCCCGGGATAATAGCCATGGAGGTCGTCCTCGGCCAGCACGTCCTCGACCCGGACGTGGCTCGCCGTGATCCGGATCCACGCGCGGTCGGTGATCCGGATCGCCCTGATCGTCACGTGCGGCCGGTCGACTTTGATCGCGTGGTACTAACCGGAGATCGCGATCGTGGTCCCGTTCGTGCCCGCGCCCTCGAGGATCGTGTACGCCCCCGGCACCAGGTTATCCGTACAGTGGAAGGTTTCAGCCGAGAGCCGGACCGTGCCGCCGTCCCAGGGCAGAGCAGCGAAGGCCCGGTTGATCTCGAGCTGGTCGTCGACGCCGTCGCAGACGAAGTCGGCCGAGGCCCTCACCTCTGCGGGTGCGTCGGCGGCCGCGACCGAGATCGTTGCCGTTGCGGCGGCCGGTGCCGCAAACAGGGCGAGAATGAGCAGGGCGAGGAGCAGGATAGGGATGAAGAGGGTGCGGAACATTTTCGAGCTCTCCGTGAGCGCAGAGAAGAGCAAGGAGATAGTAGCAGTTGTGCAGACTTAAACAATCCGGATCGCTGGCGGCGACCACGCGGGTTATTTTCAATTTCCGTTGAAAATACAGAGGGATCGTTCTTCCTCCCGTTGCAGCCAACCCGTTCCGGGCCGGCCTCCGACGGATCCGCACGTATTAATAGATCCGACGCCCACGTTTCTGGGCACAACGCCACAGCTGTCCCGGTAGGGTAGTGGACATCCTAGAAGCTTGCGGAGCTTTTGACCCGGGTTCAAGTCCCGGCCGGGGCGTATTGGGATTGGGTGTAACGCCCAAGCCCTTCAAACTTAAAAAGACGGGTATTTTGGACTTCTTTTCACAACTGCATCTGCCGCCGACTCGATGCGCCGTATAGCCGCAATCGCGGGCCGCGCTGCGCGCCGCGGCGTCGGTCGTGCAATTCCCTATCTCACGCGAGAAACGGCCTGAGAAACGCAAGAGAACGGCCGGAGCGCGGGCCGTTCATGTGGTGGTGATCAGGACTGCTCGCCGTCGCCGGACGAGCCGACCGGCCGCGCGCCGGGCCGCTGGTGCTCGGGGATCTCGGCACCGCGCCGGGACTCGATGAACGCCCGAAGCGCCGGCGTCGACACGCGATACTCTCGGCCCCATCGCTCTGTCTCGAGCTCGCCGGACTTCACGAAATCGCGCAACCGCCGGATGCTGTAGCCGGTGAGCTCGGCCACGGCCTCGAGCGTGTAGTACCGTTCGATACCATCTGACACCTTCTGCCACTCCTCGTCAGAAAATAGGGTGCCGGTGCGCATCAGCGCATCGGTTTCTGTCGCCCGCTGCAGGAGCGCGCTCCCGGTCGCGGTCATGGTGCGACCGTGGCCGGCTCGTCGAGCACTCGCCGGAGCAGGGCCGTACCTTCGGCGCTCTGCAGGTACTCGGCGAGCACGGCGGGAAATACCGCCAGGGCGGTCGCCCGCTCCCGTGCGGTGGCGGTGGTGATGCCGGCATCCGCTGCCAGCTCGCCGAAGGCCCGCGCGGCCACGTCGCACCGCTCGACGGCCGCGAGCGTCCCGGCAGGCATACAGTCGTTCGCGTGGCTGCAGCCGTCGCACAGCGCCTTCACGGGCACGTTATAGCCGTTCATGCCGCCACCGCCGCCGCGCCGGTGGTCCGGGCCGGACCCGTCACCGGGTCCGGGGCAATCACGGATGCCACTCCCGATCGTCGCTGTACTCGACCGCCGGCGCCGGTGGCGTCCGCGAGTACAGGTCTTCGGCGACGAACGCCGCCACGGCCACGGCGAAGACCATATCATCAT